>JBOGOU010000362.1:0-19643 GCA_050748205.1 Pyrinomonadaceae bacterium
GCTTTGATCAATCGCACCCACTCGTCCGCGTCAAACTTGACTGGGTTGAAGACGGATACGACTCGTTCTTTGTACTCCGCGAGAGGAATTTTTTGACTGCGCATCATGTGTTCCGCGTAGCCGCGAAACGGCTTGCCATTCCACTCTCCACCGAAGGTTGAATAAACACCCCAGTGAATGAAGCACCCAAATTCCGACTCCCGCCACCAGGAGATGCGCTGGTCGTGCGTCTTCATGGAAGCGCTCCACCAACCGTTCAACGCTTCCGCCACAGCCTCTCCGTCCCGATCAGCTGAACTGTCACCTCCAAGCTGCTGTTGAGCCATGGAAAACGGCGCTGTAGTCAGGACAAACAGCACGACCCACACGACGCCACAACTAAGCAAGGGTCGTTTTCGGAACCGACAAAAAACTGTAGATGTCATATTCGCGTTTCCTTTTAGCAATGTGGCGGTGATGGGAGAAGCCATCACCGCCACCTTCCCTTGGAAGTAACCCGAGTGTTTTGGCGCAGCTAGCGCATTATTCGAAGCAAAAACTAGAACACGAACCTAACTCCAAACTGCAGCTGCCTCGGGGTTGTTCCCTGAGCCAGAGTTGTCACCCGCCCGGCACTGCCGGCGGTACCTGAAGCGATTGTTGATCCGCTCGAATTGATAGTGACCGCGGAGGGAGCATCCAAATTTTGGATGTTGAATACATTGAATGCCTCAGCGCGAAGTTGCAGCTTCTTTCCTTCCCCCATTGGGAAACTCTTGAACAGGGACAGGTCAGCGTTGTAGACCGCTGGCCCACGGAAAACATTCCGGCCCAGGCTGCCGAACGCCCCAGTGTTGTTAGGCACCCCAAAGGCGCAGGGATTAAACCAGGTCGCGGCAGTGCGCGTGGCGTCTGCTGCCTTCCCGCCTAAGAGTTGGTTCGTCACCGGATCTCTTTGAGAGATAGTGAATCTGCAAAGCGGATCGGGGTTAGCAGGTACGGGTCCAGGAACGAACGGATCGGCAATAAGATTTGGCCGGAGGTAATTGTTGGGCCCACTCGATCCATTGCCGCGAAGATTGGCAAGATCTCCAGTGACTGTCAGGTTATAGGGCACTCCCGTTCGCATCTGGACGATCGAGTTTACCTGCCAATTACCGAGGAGCCACGCTGCGGGACCTTCTCTGAACCACCTTTTTCCACGGCCAAAGGGAATCTCGTAGAGAGTGGCCCACGAGAGGAAGTGCGTGATGTCGTAAGACGAGACTCCACGAGCTGTGCTTTGGTCATAGTAGTTTTGAATGGTTGAGCTTCCGCCCGGTCCATTCTCCACGTTGAAGTAACCGCTGCTTACATCGATCGATTTTCCCCAGGTGTAAGAAAGCAGCGTGCTGAGACCGCTTGAGAAACGCCGCTGAAATTTCGACTCGAGTGCGTTGTAGTTCGAGTAGCCGATGTTTTGCGTGTAGTTTAGGCCTGCGCCCACCCACGGCATCAGACGCAAAGTGTCTACGGAAGCGTTAAAGGCAGCAGTGCACGCAGCATCGTTCGTCGCGCATGTATTTCTAGTGGCTCGGCTTGCAGCGTTGGCATTGCCGGAGAAAGGCAGTCTGCCATTCTTGCTCCCGACATAGGCCACTGAGATCATCGTGGTCGGACTCAATTCTCGTTGAACCTCAAAGTGCCACTGGTGTGAATATGGATCCTTGTACCTTGTGCTATTCGGGAAGCCGCCCACACCCCAGGGATTCGTGGTTGGCAATGGCGTTGCAAAACCGAGCCCCTGAATTTGAATAATGTTGAGCTGGGTTCCGTTCACGAAGTTGTTGGCACCATCCCTGGGTGTATTCGTGGGACCACCGGCGAAGGCGGTAGCATCGGGCCATACGGTGGCTTCCAGATCATTCTGTGCATACTGGCTCCGCGCTGGAACTGCATCCCAGTAGAGTCCGTAACCGGCGCGGATCACCGTCTTCGGGTTGAGGGTCCAGGCTACGCCGACTCGCGGTCCCCAGTTGTCCTTTATTGGAGGTGGTGCGAAGAATTCCTCGTTTGCCAACACCACATCGTTGAAGTGCGGATCATTCCGGAACGCGTCAGGAATGCAGGGCGCAGCCTGGGCGACGCTGCATAAAGGAGGCATGGCCGTAGCGCCAATGACCCATTTTTTATTATCGAGATCGAGCGAGTTCCAGAGTCGACCGTCAATCGTCCTCGGTTGGTTAAGATAGTCGTACCGCAAACCGAGAGTCAGCACGAGATCCCGGCGCACTCTCCACTCGTCCTGCAAGTAGGCCGCCCAGGCGGCATACTTGAATTGAACCGTGCCTCCATGCAAAACGGGTAGTTGAGCGTTGAAGGTATTCGGGAAGCCCAGGAGGGCTGAGGCTAGCGATAAGCCGGTATTGTTAGGAGCCCCGCGAGTCTGGTCGTCGCTGAAGGTATATCTCTGGAAGGTATTCAGCTGAATCCGTTTGGCTTCTATGTACCAGAAGCCCGCTTTAAGATTGTGACGACCTTTCAGCCACGTCAGGTTCGGCGTCACGCTCCAATTAGGATTTTCCCGCAGCGCAGCGCCACGAACACCGAAGTCGCCGCTGCCACCCCCCAGCCAGCTTCCTGCCGGAAAGTTAACCAACAATCCGCCGTACTTGTCGACGTCTCGAAATCCTTGTTGGTTTAAGGGGTCAATTCCAAGTTCGTGCTGGTTTTGCTGGCTGGCGTCCACGCCTGGTCTGCCTGCGTAACCCATCCGGAAGTCGAAGATAAGGGTTGGGCTGAACGTATGGGTCCAGCCGCCACCATAGTTTCGGCCTTTCGAGCTTCCCGAGGTTGACCCGGCGTCTCCAATCGGATTAAAGACGCTCACTTTCTGTTGGGTGAAACGGAAAAAGATGTTGTCGCTATCGCTGAAACGGTGATCGATTCTCCACTGGTAACCATTGGAGTCGTTGAGTGTTGGCCGTCCTTGGGCGAAGTTGTTCGAGCGGTCTCCGGAAAGATTAGGTAACGGAGAATACTTTTGTAAGAACTGCTGCATCGGCGCGAAGATCAGCGCCTGAGGAATCTTGAAGCATTCAATACCGATAGACTGATTCTGCCGGTTTTGCGCATCCACTGGAAGCGGATTGCCCGCGGCATCGCAGCGAAATCTATCCCTGGCAAAGCCGGATCCTGCGATTCTGGTTGAGTAAGGGTTGTAAATGTCTCGACGGAACGGGGTGTTGGTGAAGTCGCCGCCAATCTCGGCTGGAGTCGGCACGTAAGCCAAATTCAAATTCGCCTGGCTGTAGCGCCAGCCGTCATATCCGCCGGAGAAGAAAGTGCGGTTCTTGAAAATTGGCCCAGTCAAGATCGCTCCAAACTGGTTCTGACGAAATGGCAGAGGCTTCTCCGGCACTCCAAAGATGGGAGTCCCGTTTGCAGCAAATGCCAGTGGTTTGCACCTGGCTGTTGTACAAACGTCGAGGCTGTTTCGGGCGTCGAAGGCATCGTTGCGTACGTACCAGAAGGCCCCGCCGTGGAAATCGTTGCCACCAGACTTGGAAACCAGGTTCACTACGCCGCCCGCGGCCCCACCGAACTCCGCTTTCGCATCGTGTCCGACCACTTTGAATTCCTGGATCAAGTCGATGTTCGGTATCACGATGTAGTTTGGACCACGTATGTTGGTATTGATAATCCCGTCGAAGAAGTAGAGCTTCGACCGGTTCTGCTGCCCGTGGAACGATGCATCGGAAAAACCCGACCCGGGAAGTCCGACATTTCCCTCAACTCCGCCAATACTCCGGTTCTGAGAAGTGGAGACTGGAGTTACGCCCGGCGACAGAGTGAGTAGCTGGGTGAAATTCCGTCCGTTTAAAGGCAGATCCTGAACCACTTTTTCCTGAATCACGGTGCCCAGATCGGATGAAGACTTCTGAACTAATTCAGCGCCTGAAATAACTTCCACCACTTCCGATACGAGCCCTAGCGCGAGCACTATGTTTTGCGTGACTGTTTCACTCACGCCAACGTCGAAGCGAGTCTGCACCCCCTTGAATCCCTGCATCTCCACCGACAGGGTGTAACCCGCCGGCCTCACATTCACGAACGTGAAGTAACCAGACTGGTCCGCCTTTACCTCTGATTCTATTTTGGTCGCCTGGTTAATAAGCTTTACCGCAGCCCCCGCCACAGCTGCTCCGTTTTGATCGGTAACAGTGCCGTTTACCTCACCTGTTGCGGTTTGAGCAAAGAGGAAAGAAGCTGAGCCCATGATCAGCAGCAAAGTTGCCGCTATTGCTTTGATCGAAAACATAGTTCGTGCCTCCTGCGAGAAGTGTTTGCTTTTTAACGCGCGAGGCTTGGTTACTGTTGGTGCAGCACTCTGACAAAGCAGGCAGACCAGACCCGAAAGGGGACCTCCCTGGAATTCAAGGAGATCCCCGTCAGCTTTTAGAAGCTAATTCTTATTGACGCCTGCATGACGCGTGGCGACCTTGCCGCACGCGCCGTGCCAAAGGCGCTGTTGGTCTGCGAGAGCCGACCAATCGTACTTGAAGCGCATCGCGCCGGGGCCGTCGTTCCAATGGCTGCATAGGCAAGGACGGTGCCGGCCGGACAGGTTCCGGCATTCGGACCAGTAGTCGGCACGGCACTGACCGCCCCGTCTATCGCGAAAGTCATTGAGCCGTTAATGTCCGAGAAATTGGCTTTATTGAAAAGGTTGTAGGTTTCAAAGCGAAGTTGGATGTTCCGCCTTTCGCCCAGCCGGATGTTCTTGAAAAACGCCAGATCCGTATTGAAGATTGGCTGCTGCCGAACCAGGTTTCGCTGGAGGTCGCCGATGGCCCCCGGTGTCCCCGGCTTGGCAAAACACGCAATATCGATCATGTGCGGAGAACCGGTGGCGTCAAACGTCCCCGGGTTACGATTGGGATCGCATAAGAGTACTGGTCGAGCGTTAATGTCACCGCCGGTGAAGTCCGTTAGGCCTGTCCACCGGCAGGTGGTAGTAGACCCTGGATCCAACTCGAATCCCGGCGCACATGCCTGTCCAGTAGCGAGGTAGGTTTGGCCGGTGCTGATTGTGTAACTGGCGCCGTTGAACGCCCAGTTCAAACCAGTCCCGGTGCCAAATGTTTTCGGCTTGCCGCTCGCATAATTGGTCATACCTGAAATCTGCCAATTATCGAAAACGGCTCTGACGAGAGCATTGTCAAAGTGCTTGCTTAGCTTCGGCACATCATAGATGTAATTGACGGTGAAGATGTGCTTTTGATTAAAGTCGGACGGACCATAGTTGAACGCTTTGTAAGGTCGACCGGCATTCACATCAGACGAGTCGTCGTTTGCGTAGTCAAATGTCTTTGAGAAGGTATAGGCGATTCCATATTGGAAGCCACGGGTGTAACGCCGATTTACCTGGACCTGCAGGCCATTGTAGTTTGAAGTGCCAGACCACATGACCATGTTGATGTCGCCGAAGCCTTTGTAAGGTCGCAGGAAGTTATCACCCAGGACTCCTGTTGTGTGGGGACCATTCTTGTTTACCGTAGCAAACGGGTTCCTAATACAGCCGGCGGTTGTTACAGCACAGTTGGCTCCCGGGCCGGTCAAATCGAGAAAGTGCGCGTTGTCAGGCACCTGATTAATGTTGCGCCTTTCACCTAAATGCCGCGCAAGTGACCCTACATAACTAATCTCCATTACACTCTTGAAACCGATATCCTGCTGGATTCCCAGCGTGAAGTTATAGATTGTCGGTGTTTGGGAGTTAACTTCGACTGCATTGACCGTGGGGGGCGAGTTAAGCGCGGTTCCCAGGACTCCCGCCAGGCCATCGATGTTGCAACCGGGGCACGGGCCGATCGTAAACGATCGGTTCGCCGGCGGATTATTGACCAGGTTGCCACCAGTCGTGCCGCCGCCTACTCGCTGACTATGGTAAACGCCGAACATCGTCCGAAGAATGGTTGAATCCCTAAGCGCGAAAGCCAGGCCAACACGCGGCTCCCAGTCGATTGGTTTCGTAATCCTGTAGCCCTCTGGAGTGTTAGGATCCACCCCCAGTGCCAACCCATTGTTGATATTACCAACTACGGAGCCGTCTGGATTTCTGACGAAGGTGCCGACTAGATTCGTATTCGTTAGAAATACATTAGGACTTCGCGGGTCAATTGCCCGCCGGTTGGCAGTAGCACAAGCGGCGCCGGTCGGCGCAACAATTGCTGGATTTGAACCTGACGATACGCACACCGGCAAATATAGAAGCGGTGCATTGGCAGGATTGTACAAACGTGGATCGAAGTTTGAACCCTGCCGATCAACCTGCGTGAACGGCGAGTGGTAGCTCCAGCGGACGCCATAGTTCAACGTCAACCGGCGATTGAACTTCCACTCATCTTGCGCGTACCATTGGAGGATCTTTATCGTGAGATTGGTGAAAGGACGAGCGCTCGATTCGGTATAGGTCCGGAAGTTACCCAACAGCGCATTCGCATAAGGATAGCCAGTAGCTCCGAGAGCGGTCGTGAAAGCGCTGTTGTTGTCGAAGTT
This sequence comes from Pyrinomonadaceae bacterium, assembly GCA_050748205.1. Taxonomy (GTDB): domain Bacteria; phylum Acidobacteriota; class Blastocatellia; order Pyrinomonadales; family Pyrinomonadaceae; genus PSRF01. The sequence continues at coordinate 6,520 of JBOGOU010000362.1, forward strand.
GAATACACCGGACCATTGCCCACCAGGCGCTTCGCCATTTTTTAAACGCTCGTAATAAGCGCCAAACTTGAATGTGTGACTGCCTCGAATAATGGAGAGGTTATTTGCGAATGAGGGCTGGATGTAGTCGTTGCCGACTTCACCCCAGCGATCAAGCCAATTAATGTTAGCCGGTGTGCCTGCTACGCCACTCCAACCGGTAGCTCTCGGAATCGTACCGAGGCGATTGTTGTCGGGGAAAAGCTGCGGCGCCGTGTAGCCGACGGCCGACCTGGTCAACGTTTCTATCACTCCATCGGATGGTATGAATCCTTCCGAGTCGTGGCGCATGCCAAAATTGAATTCATTTACAATGCTTGGACTGAAGATGTGGACCCAGTTCGCCGACCAGCCATTGTCCTTGTAGAGGTAGTGAGAGCTGATTCCCCAACGATTGTTATCGCCGCCCGGCCACCCGGATGTGCCTAGTCCTTCGTTATCCGAGGTGAACCATTGTCCTTTCCAGTAGATGCTGTCGTTGTTCGTCGGCTTCACATCGAAGCGAAAGACGTAGCTGTGCTTTGGCACGTCGACGCTCTTCTGGAAAACGTAATTGTAAGAAGTGCCCGCCAAGGTTCTGCCACCGGGAGTGTTCGGCAGGGGAAAGAAGTTGAGCAGCGCCTGACCGCTCGGGTTAATCCGGTTGGCGGGAACAATGTTGTTGGTGATCGGAGAGGTGCCGGGAGGACGCGGCGGATCAGTCAGAGTTACAAAGTTTGGTTGACCGGTCGTTGCGTTAAACCCTGTGAAGGATTGTCTAAAATCACCCTGCCGCTCGAGAGCCGTGGGCACGGTGACGAAAACCGGATCCGTTGGCGAAATCGTGTGGGGCTTCTCAATCGAGATGAAGAAGAAGGCTTTGTCTCGGAGCAATGAAGAGCCGCCTTCGCCAAATCTCGGGAGCGGCAATGGACCACCGTAATTAAATCCCCAGATATTGTGACGGTAGATTGCCTTCTTTAGGCCCGCCTTATTCGTGAAGAACGAAGCAGCGTTCAGTGCTTCATTGCGAAGGAAGTAGTAGGCCGTGCCTCTATAGTCCTTGCCTCCGCCTTTGGAGACAATGTTGATTAACGCGCCACCATTATTTCCATACTCGGCCGCGTAGTTGTTGCGCAGCACTTTGACCTCGGCGACAGCATCCTGATTGATGCTCATGCTCAACTTGTTTGAGCCGCTTGGCTCGGCGGCATTCAGCCCGTCAATACTGGCAACCGTTGAACGGCCACGTTGTCCCGAGATATTGGGCAGGTCCGTGCCGAAGCCTTCGCCGACGGCCTCAATGTCATCGTTGTTAGACGTGCCCGGAATAAGACGCAATAGCGAAGTGATGTCACGTCCTTTAGTCGAGATCAGATCGATCTGGTCAGATGTTAGCCGAGCCGTAAGGTCGCTGCTTTCTCTTTCGACTACTGCACTCTCGCTCGTGACGGTGACTGTTTCGGTCACCTGGCCTGGGGTCAACAGCAAATCGCCGAGCGCCAGGTTTTCGTTAGCGCTGAGCACGACGCCCTTGCGATCGAGCGTCTGAAAGCCGTTTTGTTCTACCTTGAGGCTATAAATACCGGGCTGCAGGGCTGCGAAAGTGAATCTGCCCTCTTCGCCGGTGGTACTAGTGCGCGTAGCTCCCGTCTGGTCACTAAGAAGCGTGACGCTCGCACCCACCACCACGCGGTTTGACGAATCGGTGATCGTACCGGAGATCGACCCGGTGATCGTCTGGGCCACCGCTGCCGTACTGATCATCATCGTTAGGGCCAACACCATCAGCGCGCCCATCAGTAACCTTGAACAACCACGATCAAAAGTGAACATGTGAGCCTCCTTCAAGGTAGTTCTTAGAAATTTTGATTGCTTTCTCTTGAGCGACGACTGATCGACGACTGGGCCCGAACCAAAAGCAAGGCTGCCAAACTCGTCAGACTTTCCAGCCTGGCCCTTACCAAAACGAGAATTTAAGTGCGACTAGTAGTTTGTCCTGTGTTCGGACAAATTCGATTGTCAAATCCTGCGAAACATTGGCGGCTCTGCCGGTCCGTTATGTTTGCGCTGCTTGTATTCGCTCGTTTGCTATGGGACTGGTGACCTGCTCTTCTTTTTCTTCCAGAGCGAAGGCCTGCTGCGCTCGCACGATATGCTCGCGCATGGCAGCTCGGGCCTCTTCGGGCTGGCGAGCCCGGATTGCCCTGTAAACTTGCTGATGCAGCTCGAGGGATTCGCTAAAGTCATGCGCCCGATCGATCGTGTCTCGCCGCCGCTCGTATAAAACCGCCGACACCATCTCTACCAGCGTCGCAAGCGTTGGATTGCAAGACGCCGCAGCTACTGCTCTATGAAAGCGAATGTCGTGTACAAGATATTGCTGCGGGTCGTTGAGACTGGCGTACATCTCCGCAATCTCATCGGCAAGCGTGGCCAATTGCTCACCGGTCGCATGCTCGGCAGCTAGTCCGGCCGCACCCACTTCAAGAATCGATCGCGCCTCGAACATATGGTCGAAGCTGAAGCCGTGCAGGGCTGCCAGCAAGCGAAGCGGTTCGCTATCCAGCGTTGGCGGCCCGTCAGCTACGAATGTGCCTGCTCCTTGCCGCGACTTGAGCACGCCCATTGATGATAGTGTGCGTAGGCCGGCACGCAACGAAGGCCGGCTCACCCCAAGCTGTTTTGAAAGCTCTCGCTCCGGCGGGAGTCGATCTCCTGGTTTGAGTTGTGCGCTCTTTATGAGTTCAGAAACTCGAGCAACCACCTCTTCGGTGGTTTGGCTCGAACTCGACGGTTCTATTACCTTAAAACGGCCGCCGTTAGAATTGGTGAAACCATTTGGCTGCATGTGTGCGCACGTATACTACCAATCCCGGACCCTGTCAAGACTTATTTCCGATTTTTCTTGAAAAATCTTTTGCCGCGTTTGGCGAATTTAGTCAGCAAAACCCATAGTTCCACTCAAGGGCGTTCCAAGGCGGCCCGAGAGTCCAATGGTTGAGCTCTGTTTGGCTGTGAGTCTGAAACTAGAGAATTGGGTGACCATTAGAGATTTTAGCGAACAGCTTCTATGCGAAGGCAGAGGAAAAATCAGCGAAACCAGAGACTTAAGATGGAGGCTTTGAGCACGCCCGCCTTTATTTCGTTCCCCGATCGTCGAGCCAGAGGAGAGTTTCCAGCAGATGGTAATCCCCGTAGATTGTCATTCCATCGTTTGGTCGGGTGCTGGAACCATGACGCAGCACCCCAGGCGGCGTGCGATCCCCAGCGACTGTAGGTGTTAGATAGCGGTCAATTAGGGATTGCGTAATGCGCTCCCCTTCGCGCCGATAGAGCCCAGCACGATCCTTGTCGGAGACCAACTCCGACATTCGCAGCAGGGCGGCTGCTATCAGCGCAGCGGCTGAAGTATCGCGAATCCGAAAATGGACTCCTTCATCAAAGAAGTCGTACCAGGGCACAGCGTCTTCCGGGAGCCGGTCTAAAACGAAGGCTGCGATTTTTTCGGCTTTTACCAGCAGACGTGGATCCTTCGTCTCTGCGTACGCGACCGTCAACCCATATAACCCCCACGCCGTGCCTCGCGCCCACGCTGTGTCGGCGGCGAACCCTTGATGCGTGTGATAGTAAACCGGCTGACCCGGCTTCGCGTTATTCGGCACCTTGAGATTTCCGCGGGTGGCCGTGAACTCCTGGCGGTTGTCGCCCGGGTTGTAATGGACAGACTGAATCACTGAGCCGTCATCACGCACGAGCAGATCGGCAGACCTGAGAGCGTGCTTCAATCCTATTTCACGCCACTGCGGGTCTGCGGTCTCTTTGGTCGCCCACCACCAGATTTGCAGATTCATCATGGTGTCAACAATCGTGTCGTCACCGTTGACTTCCCACGATGAGACCAATTCCGTGGTGGGGTTGTACATTTGTTTTAGGCGTTCGGCAGCGCGTAGGGCGCTCGCACGGTACTTCGGGTCTTTAGTGATTTGGTAAGCCAAAGCAGAGGTGTAGAAATACATGAAACCAGTATCGTGATGGATCGCCTCTTCTTTACCAATGATGCGTGAGTGCCAGAGCTCCGCCCACTGTTTGTACCGGGCGTCTTTGGTCCTGTCATAGAGTCGCCAAAGCTCGCTAATCCAGAAGCCACCTGTCCAGGAGTAGCCCTTCTGCTCTTTCCAATCACCTGTCTGCTGGTCTCCTTCGGTGAAGAAGCCCGGCCCGGTGCGCACAGATAACTGTTCCGTGGGCGCTGCGCTAATAATTGGCTCCCACTTTCGCGCGGCACGGTCCACAGACTGTCGCATCAACTCTATTGCCTGGCTGTAGGTTTTCCGTGAGGCAGGTACAAGCGTATCAGCGGGAGCGGATTGGGGCGTCGCCGATCTCGATAGGAGTGTAATGCTGGCGGGTTGTGAGAGTTGAGCGCTGGTGCGCGTGGCGTAGCTCACAAAATCTTCGCGCCTCGTCAGCCCTCGCCCGGGAAAGACTAATGTGGTGTTGTTATTCTTTTCCAGCGCGTTGCTCGTCGCAACGAGCATCGGTTCACTACTCTCCTGATCCCATGCGCCAGCGATGTACCAATGCGAGACTCCATCCGTTAACGGAACGGTGGCTAGGTAGTTGTTTGGGTCTGCCGGGGTCCCTGCAGAACTCGACGCAGACACTTTAGGTAAGAAGATAATCAAGCCGAGATTCTGATCCGGCAACGATTCAGTTGCAGTTGCACCTGTTCTCAGCACCTGGTGTCCCCACGCTCCCACGATCCGCTGAGTACCATCAACCTCCGCGGCCGTTATCTCACTAAGACCTGGCTTACGCGGTAACCCCGTCACGAGCACCAGGCCCTCTGCGTTTGTCGCGGTGATGCGATGCTCAAATCCGCGCTCGCCCGCCCATACTGTCATGCGGCTGGTGAGGTCAACTGACCGTTCGCCAACTTTCCATCCCTTGTAACTGAGTTCTGCGATCGAGCGCACGGGGCCATCAGCGATGATGCGCCAGGTCCGCTCTTTCACATCGGATACTTTCACCACTGTGCCGTCGAACAACGCGCCTACTGCGCCGATTCCCAACGCTTCACCGATCTTGTAGATGTCGCGCCCGAACGGAGATTCCTCGTGATAGTCGTATTCGGGGGCGCCGAAAAGCTCGAGATACAGGCCCGGCCGTCGTTTGCCGTAAAGGTCGATGGCGTTGCGCTGGTCGAAATAGAGCCTCCAGGCAGCGGTATCAGACTCCCAACCCATGCCTTCAAACTTGATTGAAAACTTTGCGTGCGTCCGCTTTGGGTAGTCTGTGCGTAGGCGAGCAATCGTAGCTGGATCGCCATACGCGATGGTCACGATGCGCGTCTGTTTTGGTTGTAGATCAATTTGAAACGCCAGTTCATCAATTTTTCGATCGCCATCGAGATCGTCTGCCTGTGAGGGGAGTTCGATGGTCTGTAAGGTGTTCGTATCTTCTTCAATAGTTGCTGCATCGCTGGTGGTAACGATCGCCGCCGCCGCCTTGAAGTCGGGAGCAATGCGTCTTAGGTCCGTGACGCTGATGACGACATTCTCTGCGGGCCGAGCGTCGCCAGTTGGGTTCGTCACCGATAGCTTGACTACTTTGATGCGAGATGCGGCGGGCGCCGCAGAGTAGCTTACAGCGAGAATGATAGCTGCTATCAATGAGCGTTCTATTGTCTTGATCATTAACTTAACCAGCTGTTATAGGGGTGTCCCCTACAATCTTAGAGGAGGCGTCGCGGGGCGCCCTTGGTCGTCATGTGTTCATTCATGATTAGGAAAGCTCCCAACCCGTGAAAGTCATTTACATTTCTCTTTCTCGCGAAGTAGTAGGCGATGTCCGCGACATTGGTGCCTTCACATATATCGGAGATATTGGTCAGGCCATCGGCGTCGAGGGATAACTTTGTCATTACTCCGTCGTAGCCCTTACTGGCAGTCTTAAGATACTTCTTATCTACATAACCTCGTTTCACCGCCATCGAGGTAGTGTAGGTGTACATGCTCGAGCTGGATGTTTCCAGCCAGTTCTCAGGCAGATGACCCTTATTAACTACCTGATACCAAAGCCCGGTTTTTGGGTCCTGGAAGTCTGTGTAAGCTTTCACCAGTTGGCGCACTTGCGCGATCAACTGCGGCCTCCGCGGATGGTTCTTCGGTATGATCTCCAATACTTCTATTAGCGTCATGCCGAACCAGCCAATGGCTCGACACCAAAATTCGGCTGAGTGCTTTGTTTGGGGATCCGCCCAGGTTGAAGCACCGCTTTCATCATAGGCGTGAAACATGAGACCAGTTCTTGGATCATTCAAATGGCTTGCGTAAATAACCAGCTGTTTCGTCGCTTCGTCGTTTGCATAAGCGCCATCTCCATACAAGTTGCCATATCTGACGAGAAAGGGCATCGACATGAACACGCCATCGGCCCACAACTGCCATTCACGGCTCTTGCTTTCGGCATGCCAGAAACCACCGTCGTTCGTTCTCTTGTAAGTGTCGAATTTGTTTCTGATGCGATCAGCGGCAAGCTTATACTTAGCTTCCTTTGTTTCCTTATGGAGAAGCAACAAGAGATTTCCAGGGAGCATACTGTCGAGGTTAGTGAATCCAATGCTCGTGACTTTGCCGTCCTTGTCGGTATTGAAAACGTTGCCGTCATTGTCGATATGTGAATCAATCCAATCCTTGATGTACTGGAGGTATCTCTTGTCTCCCGTTCTTCGCCAGACTAAGTACTGACCGTAAAGATAAAGCGATTTTGCATAGCCCCAGGTACCCAGATCCTGAGCTGTGGGAAAGCGCTTCATCGTCGACTCGACCATTGCCTTCGACCAATCTGTCGCCGGAGCTGTCTTGAGGTTCGTCTTAGTTTGTCTGTGGAACGCTGAAGTCTTCCGCTGCTGGTGGGTGTGGCCTTCGGTCAGGACCGGATAGACTGCGGAAATGAGTATCGCTGTGAGGGTTCCTAGCCAAGACGAGTGCGCGCGCAATCTATAAGAAGACCGCATATTGGCTCTCCGACTGGTGAAGAAAATATCCTCTTGACGTTGAACAGGCCTGTTAAACTTGCGTTATGAATTTGACCCGGCTTAGGACAAAATCGGATACTAGCGGCTACGTGACGAAGCTGTCAACGCTTTTTTGGAACACGCAGCAGCGAGATCCAAATTGAGCATTGGCGGTTTGCAAAAAGCTTGACAGGAAAACTTACGTTGTCCATATTGCGCGCAAAAGAAGTTGATTGAACTCCGCGAATTGTAGAGGCGTCCCTCCGTAGGCGCCCCCTTGCCACCACGACCCAGGGGCGCCCACGGAGGGACACCCCTACAATTCGCAGGGAGCATGAGATCGAAAAGGTTAGGAGAAATTAATGGAAGACGATTCTGACCTGAACAAGAACAAAATGGTTGCCCCTCAAGATCCGAGCCGGCGGCGCTTTCTTAAAGGAGTTGGCATCGCCGGTGCCGGCGCGGCGCTGGCAGATAAGTTACTGATCGAAGCAGAAGCGAGCGAAGCTCAGACCGGCCGTAACCAGACCACAACCGGAACCGTTGATGTCACTCTTAACATCAATGGACAAAGCCGCGTTGTTAAGATCGAGCCGCGCACGACCTTGCTGAGCACTTTGCGTAATCGTCTGGATCCGGCTCTCACCGGAACGAAGCTAGTGTGCGACATGGGCACTTGCGGAGCTTGCACTGTGCTTCTGGATGGCAAACCTGCTTACTCGTGTTTAGTGCTGGCTATCGATGCTGTTGGCAAAAAAATTACGACGGTGGAAGGACTTGGCACGCCGGCGGCCCTCAATGCGGTACAGAGTGCTTTCGTCGAGAAAGATGCTTTGATGTGCGGCTTCTGCACGCCCGGCTTCGTTACGACGATTTCCGCGTACCTCAAACAGAACCCTAACCCATCTCTGGCTGAGGTGCGTGAAGCTTGCAAGGGAAATTTCTGTCGATGCGGCACATATCCGCGAGTGTTCGAAGCAGCGCTGGCGGCAGCAAAGAACGTAAATCGTGAATCGTAAATCGTAAATCGCGGTTAGAACTTTGTACTTTGAACTTTGAACTTGGTCTTTGAAGTTTAAGTTCGAAAGTTACGGTGAAGGAACCCAACCCAAACAAAGGTCAAAGTACAAAGCACAAAATTCACGATTCACGATTCACGATTTACGATTCACGATTAACGATTTACGATTTACGATTCACGATTCACGGAGATTCTTATGCAGCAGGCAACGCCTCCGAAAAAGAAAAAGGTCAGAGTGCCCAGAGTCGTTAACGGCATCGAAACGATGGTCGAGATTGAGGTTGATGATGTGGGCGGTCCGGGTTGGGGACCAAATGACAAGCACACACTTCTCAATCATCACCTAACCAGAGTTGATGCACCGCTCAAAGTCTCTGGAGTTGCTGAGTACACATACGACAAACGCGTCTCGGGCATGCTCCACGGACGTCTGCTGCGCTCGCCTCATGCTCACGCGCGCGTGATCACCGTTGATACGACCGCCGCGCAAAGGATCCCCGGTGTGAAAGCAATAGTCAGCATAACTGACAAACCTGAGCAAAGCAGACCTGCAGAGATGAGCCCGACACAGCCTGCGGAACCACGAGAGACGGTAGTGAATTTCGCCGGTGAACCGGTAGCTGCCGTCGCGGCCGAGACAGCGGAGATCGCTGCGGATGCGATCCGCGCGATTAAGGTTCAATATGAGGTCTTGCCTCATGTGGTGCGCGCTGAAGAGGCTCTACAGGAAAATGCGCCGAAGGTTTACCCGGAGGGAAATTTGGAACCACGAGACAGCCAGGGCTATGCCACGAGAGTGGCGGCTGCGTGGGAGAAATGTGACGTGGTTTTCGAAGGAGAATACCGCACTCCAATCATTCACCACGCCTCGCTCGAGACGCACGGTCACATGGTAGATTTTCGCGGCGGGAACACCGCCACCGTTTACGCTTCCACGCAGGGTACGTTCACCATCCCCGGGGATGCTGCGAGGGAGCTGGGCCTTAAGGAAAGCGACGTCACAGCCATTGTCGAGCACATGGGCGGTGGGTTTGGTTCGAAGTTTGGGATCGGAATCGAGGGTGCTCTTGCCTGTCGCTTAGCGAAACAAGCCAAAGCTCCGGTGAAGCTCATGCTGACGCGTCAGGACGAGTTTTTGTTGGCCGGTAATCGCTCAGGCTCGTGGCAGAAATTCAAAGCAGGCGCTAACAAAGATGGGACGCTCGTTGCCTTTCAAGCCATCCAGTACCAACTCGGCGGTCTTGGTGACGGATCACAAGCTGGCCAACCTTACATCTACCGAGTAGCCAACTCTTATCGCGAGCGCTTCGCCGTTCACACTAATGAAGACGCCTCGCGAGCGATGCGCGCGCCCGGCCATCCGCAAGCTTCTTATGCAATTGAGTGTCTCATGGACGATCTGGCCGACAAGCTCGGTATGGATCCGTTGGAGTTTCGCAAAAAGAATCTGCGGGACAAGGTTTATCACCGGCAACTGGACCGCGGTGCAAGAGAGATAGGTTGGGACAGACGCAACAAGACACCCGGAAGCGCAGAAGGACCATTGAAGCGGGGCATGGGCTGCGCTGTGGGCACCTGGGGAGGCGGTGGCAATAACCAATGCAAAGTTGATGTGACTATTTCCCGTGATGGTTCCGTCGTGGTTGCTGTCGGCACACAGGACCTGGGGACCGGCACGCGCACCTACACCAGGGCTATCGTCGCCGAAGAGTTGGGTCTGCAACAGAAGGATGTAGTCGAGAAGATTGGCAACTCTACACTGGGTTCCGCCAATGCCTCCGGTGGTTCCACTACTTCGGCGTCTTTGGCTCCATCAGTCAAAAATGGTGCTTACAAGGCCCGCATAGCAATGGCTGAGAAGATCGCTCCGCTGCTCGGAGGTGTAAAGGCAGAAGAAATCATCTTTGCAAACGGCGGCGTCAGCGGAGGTGGGAAGTCGCTCACCTGGAAGCAGGCTTGCGCGGTGCTGCCACCTGCGGGAGTAACCGCGCGGGGCGATTGGCAGGCTGAACTCTCAGCCAGCGGCGTGCACGGTGTCTGTTTCGCGGAAGTTGAGGTGGATGTCGAAACAGGACGTGTGCGGCCGATCAAAATGGTTCATGTCCAGGACATCGGACTTCCCCTCAACCGGCTGGCGGTGGAGAGCCAGATCAATGGCGGGATGATCCAATCGTTGGGAATGGCGCTCTGGGAAGAGCGCGTAATGGATGCGCGGCTCGGTATCCAACTCAATCCGGGCTTCGGTGATTACAAATTACCGGGGTCTGCGGAGATGCCTGAACTCGTCGCGTTGATTGACGACGAAGACAAGCGCGAAGCCGTTATCGGCGTGGGCGAACCCGCGATAATTCCCTCGGTGGGAGCGCTGGCGAATGCTGTGTTCAATGCCTGTGGCGTCCGCATTCACGATTTGCCCATTACCCCTGACAAAATCTTGATGGCCCTAACGAACCGGAGGACAAACGCATGAAAGCCTTTGAGTGGGCCAATGCTGAAAGCATCAGCCAAGCCGTGCAGTTGCTGAGTTCAGCGCCTACTGCCAGCGATATTGATGAGGCAGCGCGGCCGATTGCCGGTGGGCAAGATCTCCTAACTACGATGAAGGACTACACTTCGCGTCCCTCGCGGGTGGTAAACCTGAAGAGCATAGCCGGTCTGGATCGCGTTCAGGCCAATGCCAAGACCGGACTGACAATCGGCGCCCTGGTAACCTTGACACAGTTGCAAGAACATCCCGCGGTGCGCGCGAGTTTCCCTGGCCTGGTCGAAGCAGCACACTCAATCGCTACACCGCAAATTCGGAATTTGGGGACCGTCGGAGGTAACCTCTGCCAACGCCCGCGCTGCTGGTATTTCCGTCTGGAAGAGGTTATCTGTCTGAAGAAGGGTGGCTCAGAGTGTTATGCGGCAAAGGGCGAGAATAAGTACAACGCGATTCTCGGAGGCGGTCCGTCTTACATTGTGCATCCGTCAGATTTAGCGCCAATGCTCGTTGCGCTTGGCGCCAGTGTGTCCGTGGCGGGCGCAGACGGTAAGCGCGTGATTCCGCTCGACAAGTTTTTCACTTTGCCTTCCGAGGGCAGCATCCGGCGTGAGAACGTTCTCCGAAACGATGAAATCATCACCCAGATCCAAGTGCCGGCTTCACCCGTAGCGGCGCGTTCAACCTATCTGAAATTCAAAGAGCGTGAGTCGATGGATTTTGCGCTGGCGTCTGTGGCCGCAGCGGTGCAAATGCGAGCGGACAAGAGCGTGGCGCAAGCGCGCCTTGTTTTGGGTGGCGTTGCCCCCATTCCGTGGCGCGCCTCAGCGGCCGAACAATTTCTAACGGGTAAGATTCTCAGTAACGATGTATTAGCAGAGGCTGCAAAGTTGGCCCTTCAGGGTGCGGCACCATTGGAAAAAAACGCTTACAAGGTGCCGCTCACGCAGACTCTGGTACGACGCGCTCTGGCTAAAGTGAGAGATTTGTGAAGCGGGAGAAGGAGAGACGATCCACGAAACCACACGAACCAATACGAAACGTTAGTGTCATTTCGTGTGATTTCGTGGATCGCATCTCTTTGCCAGTTCAGACGTGACCAGAGAACGACACCTGTGCACGATTCACGATTTGCGGTTTAACGAACGGAGTAATTCAATGGCGAACGAATTAGTCAACGACAGCGGCAACATCGCGATCCAAAGTCCCTTTTGCGGTTCGCTGCGTTCGAAGAAGTTCTTTATGCTGGACACCCTTCCCACCGAAGCCAGTCAGTATCTCGACGCCAGCAATCATTGCTGGTGCCGAGAAACTCAGCAGGTACTGGGGCCCGATGGCGGACGTGTTCACCCCCAGCGCTGCGTCCCGGGCCGGACATGTTACAGCTCGACCCTGGAGCGTGTATGATTGTTCTCAGCCTTAGGAGGTAACAAGGATGCGGAAATTTTGGTTTGTAGCGATACTATTGGCAGCATTATCAAGCCTTGCGGGCTCAGTCGCCCTGACATCACAAGCGGAAACCGCTTCCGTCAAAGGTGACTATGTTGAAGTGCGTACTGCGAGCGTTTTCGCGGGTGCTTGTCATTACAACGGCGAACTCACGACGGCCGGACGGGAAGCTCTGATGGCTTGGAATGTGAGATCAGGCGAGTGGCGAGGCGTAGATCTTGCAGGTGTTCGCGTAGTGGCGATCGTGAGTGCCGCCGAAAATCTTGCTGATAAAAACGCCGCGCGCCGATCAGAAATCATCATCGCTGAAAGCGCTTCCGATGCTCAATCGCTGGCTTTGCTGGAAGCGCTGAAGAACCGCTATAGCTCGGTGCTGGGAACGATCATCTCCGTGCGCCGTGGCTCGTTGAGCTTTGAGCAGAAGAACAAGATCTATTCAGTCAAAGCAGATGGGTTTGCTTCCATCAATGTTGAGGCAATGCCTGACGACCTGTGCTGCAAGATGCCGCAACTCGTTTGGTATTCCCCACTGGTGCCGCTCGAGAATCGCAAAGTCGGTTACACCGCGAAAGCTCTTTTCGCGGGCGGTGATGCCTGCGATCCGTGGCAGCGTTCGGGAGAGAACAGCGCCTTCTATGGCACTTTTAGTCTCTAGTGAAGACTCCAGTCCCGCTTATTTACAGGTCAACTTTAGTACCCCGCAGTCAGGAAGGGGGCAAAGCGCAGCGCGCCCCCGCTCAAGATCCAATGCCACTCAAGCTGTTGCCAGCCCAGATCCTTCATCGCCTTTAACAACTTCCCTGAATCATCTGCCCACCACCAGTGATGATCTACCGCCGGCGGCTCATCACCTTGAGAATAGAACGAACAAAAGCTCGACCAACGATGGTCTTTGGCAGACTTCACTAGGTTGAATTGTTGGTTTACTGGTTGAGTGGTATTGAAGCTTGAGCGGGGGCGCGCTGCGCTTTGCCCCCTTCCTGACTGCGGGTACTACAGTTTATTGGTAAATACCAGCTCGAGCGTTGACCAATTTTTCCATTTCATCGGAGTAGGTTTGCTGATTGCAAGATCGATCCACAAAGGACACGAAGAACTTTGAAAAGTTTGTTATTGTGCTAGTGATATTTCGT
>JBOGOU010000363.1:0-11084 GCA_050748205.1 Pyrinomonadaceae bacterium
TCTCACAGGTCAGGAAGGTGGGCTTGCCCCCGCCTCAACTTTGATGAGCCTTCACATCACAAGAAATCACTCAAGTCTACTTTCAGACTTGAATGGTTGCTTTTGAGTGAGTGGCTTTTCAAGCTTGAGGCGGGGGCAAGCCCACCTTCCTGACCTGTGAGATGCTCTGACTTGAATGGTTTCTTGTGACCCTTGGAGGCTACTCCAACTTGAAATGGAAAATGACTTGCCCTTTCCCCTGTTTCCCCGTTTTATCCTTCCCCGAAAGTTTTAAAAGCTTTTCGCGCTGCGGTGACTGTTTGCTCAATAATCTCGTCCGTGTGAGCGATGCTCAAAAACCCGGCTTCGAATTGTGATGGCGCAAGATACACCCCCTCATTGAGCATTGCGTGAAAGAACTTCCCGTAGAGTTCTCGATCACTTCTGTTTGCCGTGCTCCAATCGTGTACTGGTTGCGAAGTGAAGAAACTCGTCCACATCGACCCTACTCTGTTAACTACGGTTCTGACCCCAGCTTCAGCAGCGGCCTCAGATAGTCCTTCGCACAACTTTGCTGTCGCGCGTTCCAGCCTTTCATAGATCGACGCATCCCGGAGCCGCTTCAAGGTTATGAGACCGGCGGTCAGCGACAGCGGATTGCCGGAGAGCGTCCCCGCCTGATAAATAGGCCCCGAAGGCGCGATGTTTTTCATCAACTCTCGACTGCCGCCGTAAGCGCCGATGGGCAAGCCGCCTCCGATGATCTTCCCGAGCGTCGTGATGTCAGGCATTACGCCGAAGAGCTGCTGGGCGCCGCCCCTTGCGACGCGAAATCCCGTCATAACCTCATCGAAAATCAATAGCGCGCCCTGCTTGCTGGTCAACTCGCGAACTGCTTCAAGGTAACCGTCACGCGGGGGCACGCAACCCATATTGCCGACCACCGGCTCAATGATCACTGCAGCGATATCTGAGTGCTGGTGGAAGACTTGTTCAAGAGATTCCGGATCGTTGAAGGCGACGGTGAGCGTGTTTTGGGCCAACGCAGGAGGAACACCGGGGCTGTCTGGTAACCCGAAGGTGGCGACACCAGAACCGGCCTTAACAAGCAAACTATCGGCGTGGCCGTGATAGCAACCTTCAAATTTGACAAGCTTGCTTCGTCCCGTTACGCCACGCGCCAAACGAATAGCCGACATCGTCGCTTCCGTGCCGCTACTGACCATCCGAACCATCTCGATGGATGGCACGGCGTCGACGATCTCTTCCGCCATCTCAACTTCCAGTTCAGTTGGCGCGCCGAAGCTTGTACCGAGCGTCATCGCCCTTGTCAAAGCGCTAATAACATCGGGATCAGCATGCCCGAGTATCATGGGCCCCCACGACCCGACGTAATCGACGTAGGTACGGCCATCAACGTCAGTCATCACAGCGCCGGCAGCGCTTTCGATGAAACGGGGTGTTCCGCCCACGGCGCCAAATGCCCTAACGGGCGAATTCACGCCACCCGGAATCAATTCAAGAGCGCGCGCAAACAACTCTTCGGAAGCTTCGCGGTCTGTTTGTCGTGTAGCCATTCGCGTTTGAGAATACCATTCAAGTCTGAAAGTCTCACAGGTTGGGAAGGTGGGCTTGCCCCCGCCTCAAGTTGGCACACCTTCAGGTGACAGGAGATTCTCAGACTTGAGTAGTTTCTGCTGTTATGAAGGGCGTTCCAACTTGAGGCGGGGGCAAGCCCACCTTCCCAACCTGTGAGACTTTCAGACCTGAACAGTATCCAGTGACCTCGAAGGCTTGGTTAGCACTGCTTACGCCGCTCTTCTGTCTGTTCTTTCTGATCCGTGCGTATCCGTGTTCATCTGTGGCTGAAACAACCTCAACCCAAATATTAATGCGCCTCGTTGCGGTCGCGGTAAGCTGTAACTGCCTCGATCGCGCTTTCGTGCATCCTCTCAGGCCGGACATAGAGCCAGTGTTTCTCAAACTCTTCATCCGTCAAAGTGGCCCGGGCCGTTCGCTCTCTATTCTTCAACCATGCTTCGGCCCACTGTCGAAGTTGGGGATCCCGGTTGAGTGCGGTCCGGGCTGCGTGCATGTTTAGAGGTGTGCTCATCAAACGTTTAGGTCTTGGGTCTTGGCCTTTGAACTTTGAGCTTTGAACATAGTCAGCCACAGATGGACACGGATAGACACGGATAGAAATGAAAATTAAGAAGCGGTTAACAGCTGGTTCGCACTTCTTGCACTGCTTTCCTTTCTCTACTTTTTGATCCGTGCTTATCTGTGTTCATCTGTGGCTGACTAGACCCAAGACCAAAACCCAAGACCATTTCAGTGTTGAGTTATTCGTTCTTTGGAATCGTTAACTGCTGCCCGACCTGGATCTTATCGGGGTCGCGAAGCTTGTCTCGGTTGGCGTAGAAGATCAGCATGTAGTCGTTCGGATCCCCGTAAAACTGTTTGCTGATTTTCGACAGGTTGTCGCCTGCCTTGACAGTATAGGTTTCTCCACCTTGTCCGCCTCCGCCACCTGCGGCTGCACCTCGTGCCCGGCTCGTGTCCACGCTGATGTCCGCCGTAATGTCATCAGCATTCGACACGGATATGCACGGATCAGTAAAGGGCAGACAGAAGAGCAGCGCAAGCAGCACTAACCGAGTAAAAGCAGCGTCCTTTTTTCTATTTTATCCCTGTCTATCCGTGTTCATCTGGGCTGATGGGGCCAGACTCAGTTTTGATCGACAATGCGCGATATGTTCTCGCCTGGTTGCACCACGATAGTGCGAAAGGTTGACATCCGAACCAGCCCGGGCGCTGCCCCCCTCGGTTTGGACAGAAACTTGCGCTGCGTGTAGTGAATGGTCACCTTCGAGTCATTGCCAGCCTGACTAAACTTAGCTGCGAGTTGAGCGGCTTCTATCACGGTTCGGTGAGGAATTTCACCACGGCCGTGATTGCGAATCACCACATGTGATCCCGCGTAGTCTGCTGCGTGTAACCACCAGTCATGCGGACGAGCGACTCGAAAGGTCAACTGATCGTTGGTGTGGGCCGCGCGTCCGACGAGTATCTCGAAACCGTCCGATGATCTGTAACGACGCACTCCCGGCACCTTCTCGGCCGGCTTCCTCTTGATTTTCTTATCGGCAACGGCTGTCTTGGGCCCTTCAAACAACGCCAAGGCGTCTTCGTCGCCGGAGACAATAATTCTCTCGAGCTTTGTTCTTCTTTCTTCAATTCGAGCGGCGGTCTCTTCAATCCGGGCCAGGCGCTTTTGAATCTCTTCCTTTGCGCGTTTTGCTTTCCTGTAGCGTGAGAAGTAACGGGCAGCCTCCTCCTGTAACGAAGTGTTCTCGTCCACCTCGATTTCGATATCGGCGGGGTCGTCCGCGTAGTAGTCCTTTAGCTTGACCTTATTGCCTTGGCGTTGAGCTGTGGCCAGGTTAGCAAGCAGCAGATCGCCGAGTCGCCTGTGTTGCCCGGAGTCGCCGTGCGCGGAAAGGTCTTTCCTCAAATTCCTTTGGAGCTTTGCTAATTGAGTGAGTTCCTTCTTAGTCTTGCTAAGCAAAGTCTTCGCCCGAGCGGCAAACGCTTCGGCTGACTCACTCCGGAGATAGAATTCATCTGCGGCCGCCGAGAGCGAAGTAAAAGCGCCCTTATCCAGTGGCTGTTCGTCGCCAACACTATCGGTTAGATCGCTATCACGGGTTTCTCTCTCGCTCTTCCGCCTCCCCGGCCCAGCGCTTTTTGGAACCCCGCTCGGAGGCTGATATCGCTCTCCGACCTGCTGACCTTCGCCTTTGGGAGGTCTCAAGGTGTGAGTAATTCGTCCCTGTTCGTCCAGCAAAAAAAGGTTGGCGGAGCGTCCCGTTAGCTGAGCCACGAGCATCAGATTCTTTGACTGTCCTATTTCATCTTCCACAGCGAAATCGAGTCTCACCACTCGCTCAGTCGGGTCCTTAGTTATCGAGACCAACACGGCGGCGCCGAGGTTACTACGAATCGCCTGAACGAATGACGAGGGCGCGGCGTCGTGCTTTTGCATCTCTTTTACGCGGCGCTGGATTAAGTAGAGGCGGGGTGCTGCTGGTTCAACACTAATGAAAAGATAACCCGCGCCTTTGCGGCGCGAATCCGGCTCTGCAGACAAAGTCTTCCGCGGCGAGTAAAAGTCGATAGCGAGAGATAGAGGTGAAAGCTGGAAGATCTTGCCCAATAATCGACCTGACAGGTGACTACCGACCTCCTTAACGATCTCTTCTATGGTTTGCTGGTGCACGACTCGCGCAGCCTACCGGATCTCGTCTAGAGAAAGAAGGCCCTGCTCTACCGAAAAAAGTGGAATCCCACCAACGGCAGTGGGTGGATGCTTCAGTTCCAGCCTACAAAGGCAAGGATGTGAACTCGTTACTGAATCCCACCAACGGCAGTTGGTGGATTGTTCAGATCCTACCTACCACAGGTTTTTTCGCTAAGCGAGGCCGGACTTGAACAATCCACCAACTTCCGTTGGTGGGATTTCAAGTATAAGTCCGCGTCCCCATTTGTAGGTGGGATCTGAATCATCCACCAACTTCCGTTGGTGGGATTTGGAGTTTTTGTGCAAAGTTCCTACGGAGTGAAGAACCCACGAAGCTGTCACTACACTGTAATAACCGCAGTGCTTGTCAATCGATCGTGAATAGTTCGTTTGTCCCGATCGAGCAGCGCGTGAAGGGAAGCGAGCCCGAGAGTCAACAGAGTGGCGAGGTAGATCAACGCTCGTCCGGCAGACTGCTTTCCGGTGGGAATCAGACCCGTCCGCGCATCTACTATGCGCAGTGAAAAGAGTCGCGTGCCGAGCGTGCGGCCGGTGAGTGCTGTGGATATCGTCAAGTAAAGAAAGCCCATCACCGTGAAGACCGCCCCTGCGCTGACCATCACTCTCAGGTCCTGCCAGTTTCCATCTGCCAATTCCACCAGCGCGGCGAAGGGCGCGCTGAGAAGCAACACGACAATCAAATCCACAATCGCACCCAGAACGCGAGAAACTACAGGCGCTTGATTGCGATTGATATCGTCGACACGAAGTGTTCTGGGAACGGAATCCAGGTAGTTAAGGGCGGGATCATTTGGATCATCGGCAATCATTCGCCGCGGCTTGGTCCTGGGTTTCGGAGTCTCAGTCTGGGTTGCACGAGGTGGCACTACTACCAGATTGTGAACTTTGTCGGAGGCTAGTGTCTCGGGCTCTGGAATGCGGTCATGGATCTGCCGATCTGTCGGAGCCGCGAATGCTGCCATTTCGTGCTCTGGAAAACTTTCGCTTTGGTAGTGACTCTCGGCCGCATAGGCCACGGCGGCGATAGCCGGTGTGTTATTCATGCGGCCGACGCTCTGAGTAGCTTGCTGATGAGCGCGTTCGATGCGCCGCAACGCGGCGGAAACCAGGGGATTCAATGGCTGGACCTCAGCCTGTGGTAACAACTCAAGCTGCGGCGCCGACGCGGCTTCGGGCTCAACCATTCCTCTTCGTTCAACTTCCGGAGCCTCGAGAGCTGCTTCGCGGGCGCGCTTCTCCTGGACTTCACGTACTCGCTCGCTGAGTTCCTTGCGCCATTGCGGCAGTGAATTCCTGGATACGCCCGGAAATTCGATTAGTCTGGAAGTCTGTTTCGAAGGGCGTGTTCTCTCGGTTAGCGTCTCAGCTAAGTCAGAAAGGGTGGCATCCGTGCTGGTTTCATGGGTTGTCGCCTCACCACTCGAGGCTGGTATCTGACATTCCAGGCATGTCTCCAGGCCAGTCGGAAGTAGAGAGCCACATGAGGGACATCGCATACCAAAAATGCCTCCGAAAGGGGTTGGTTCTGAGCTCGCCTTTTCTGGTGTGACAATACAGCTAAACCCAAGCTCAGTGCGCAGTCGCGGCGCATCCTATCAGGAATTACTTTAAGTGGTCAACCAGAAAATATTCAAGGTGTTGAGGTTGTCGGTTGCGGGTAATACCGAACAGGGTGGGGGTAACGACTGTGAAAAAAAGAAATTCGCCACAGATGAACGCGGATGACACAGTTCAAATTAAAGACGTTCTAACAATTTATCTGGTCTGATCCGTGTAATTAGCGTAAATCCGCGGCTAATTTAGAGTTCTCCGAGCTCTGCTTTCGGTGGCTCTTGTAGACCTGTGGAAAACTAGAGCGGTGTGCGCCCGGCGAATCCAGCCTCAACATCATGCCACCATTCTAGTTCGTCGCCCTCGCCGATTTGCCAGCAAAGAAGGACGACCCGGCCGTCCCGCAGTGAGGGAAAGTCTACCAGGCCGCGATCGAAGTCCTTGAGTTGGACACCCAAGGCTTCCAGTTCGCCCGTCTGAGACGTCAGCTCCATTAAGAGGGAAGCGTAGCGCACCCCATCGGAAAGGCCACCGCCCCCTTGTTCTGCCGCTTCGGCTGCCTTTCTTGCTTCCTGATTAAAGGTGAACAACCGTTTATGGGCGCGTTGAATTCTGGCAAGGATGCCTCGGACCGTTGGCAGTAGAGCATTCGCCTCTTCTACGGTGAATAACTTCATTCCGGTGTCTCGGTTCAATGCTCGTCGGTGATGCGAATATACTCGGCCGCAACTTGAAAGTCCTCAACTTCATCGCTGATTTCGCTTTCTAGCACCACGTGCATCGCGGCCTGAAATCCAGCCGGCGATTCCTCTGGGCTCATCTCGATATGTTCATGAATGAACGGCTCCGGCCCGTGTTCGTGCAATTCACGCTCGTCGTAACGAGGACCATGAGTAGCCTCCTTACGCACCTTGTCGGCGATTTCACCCAAATCGATGAAGTAGTCAGCAACGTCAATGAGCTTTGGCGCAGTGTTAGAACGAAACCCCGCAACCTCCACGCGGCAACCCTTATAGGCAACTGCGTTGACGGCATAAACGAAGTCTTCGTCGCCCGAAACAAGGACTGCCGTGTCGTAGCAGCCTGCGAGCGAGAGCATATCTACGGCGATCTCAACGTCAAGGTTTGCCTTGCGCGAGCCATCGTAAAATGTTTTCAACTCCTTCTGGACGACGCGAAAGCCATTCCGCCTCATCCAGAGCAGGAAGCCCTGCTGTCGCTCCGCCCCGATGTCTACGCCAGTATAGAAAAATGCGCGCAGTAACCGGCCGTCACCCAGCAACACTCGGAGCAGTTTGTTGTAGTCGATGTCGATATTGTGGAAACGAGCAGCGTGAAACAAATTGTTACCATCGATGAACACTGCGACCCTGCCACGATTCCCCAATTGCCATGAAATATTATTCGTGGGATCAAAGTTATGCATCTGATAAGCGCTCCAAACATAGGGTTCTCCAATTCGCGTCTAGGATGCTTTTTTGCGGGACTTTGGTCAAGGGGCGACGCCGGAAGCCGGTCAACTACGGAACCGCGAGCGGTAGCGACCGGATGCTAGCACTCAACGCTAATACCGCGCTGCGACTGCGGCGCAGGTTGAATGCCGAGATCCATTGGCTACCGCAAATGGTACTGTGAGTTCGCTACCGCGCGGCGATTACCTCGTCGTTGAATGCATCGACATAAATGTTCTTGAAGGGGGCATTGGTGACGCCGATCTCCCAGGTAATATGAAGTTTGAGTGAGCCAGGCGAGCTCTTTGAGACCAATGCATAGGTCACGAGTTCGGCCGGTTGGATCTCGTTACTTGCTGAGAGACGGTAGTTATGCTTTGTGCCCAGGGAATCAAAGTATTCCAGGTCACTATTCCGCAGACGCCCAATGGCATCCTCCGGTTTCACTCGCGGCGTTATGTTAGCCAGCGACGCCTGTAAACGTTCCGCGTCGGGTATGCAACTACTCGATACGTTGAGGAGGCGACGGTCTGTCGTAAAGCGTATTTCCAACTTGCCGTAATCACCACGCAGCGGATAGCGAAATGCACGCTGTTCGTAAGCAGCGATCCTGGTCCGATCCGGTTGATCGATCCTTTCAACCAGCGAGAGTTGGGCAGGGTTTGCTCCGATCAGATCACGCCAATCGTTTATGAACCTTCGCAGCGCTTCTCGTGTCTCTGCTTCGGTCATCTCCGCGCCGCCGCCAACCTTCGGCAGAACGAGCGGAGCGGCAAGGTTAGTTGGCAGGTTTCTAATCGTAGCCGTAATGGGTTGAAGGTAGGCGGTAGCCGGTTCAACTGAACCATTCCTGGGAACGATTCGATTCAGAGCAAGCACCGCCGCTTCTCTCCGTTGAGGCTGTTCAACCGATACCGGAGGATAGGGAGGACCAGCTGCGCCTGGACCACCTGCGTCAGGTGGTTGCAGCGTTGCGCAAGCGGTCGTCAGCAATGCGAGTAGTACAGCAATAGGCCAGGTAGGCCAGATAGGTCGAATAGGTCGAATAGGTCGAATAAGTCTAATTGGGCGAATAGGTCCTATCATGTGCACTTCAACCTGAGAATTGACATCTCGCAAACCGTTCTTCTCAAACTGAACAGCTACCGACTTGCTGTACGCGAGGGTATAATCCAAAGTATTGGAGGACTCGTTGCCGAAAGATAACGAAAACATTCCGTTTTTCGATGATGAGCCTCTGCTCCCAGCAGAACCACAAGGCTTTACACCAGACCAGATGGTCCGCTGCGAGGAATGTCTACGAGTTAATCCTCCGACCCGCCTGAATTGCCTCTATTGCGCTGCTGCTCTTCCCGTTAACGAGAAAAGAGAAGACCTTCTAAAGCTGAACCTCCGACCTGTCGAAGGCTGGGCGATGGGCTATAACAACATCTTTTTGCCACAATCGGCAAATCAACCTACTACTGAGACTTTGATCGAGGTCGGTAAGCTGCTCAAACTCAGCTCCAATGATCTAGCCCGAATAGTCGCTGCGGGAATGCCTATGCCGTTGGCGCGAACCTCGACACTTGAAGAGGCTTCTTTGGTGAATCGGAGATTGGAGGCCCTGGGCCTGGAGACGACGGTTGTCTCAGACTCAGATTTGGCTTTTCGAGACTCGCCGCCGCTTCAGGTACGCGCGCTTACCATTGATGAACTTGGGTTGACTCCAAAGCGAATAGCAGAGACTGACGTTGCTCATATTTCCTGGAGCCAACTTCTCCTGGTAGTCACTGGCCGATTGTTCAGGAAGCGAGTTGAGTCTAAGGAACGCAAGGGCGGACGCGGCGAAAAAGAGATTGTTGATGCGAGTGAGTTTTTCGCCGATGATGCGGTTGTAGATCTCTATAGCGAGAGTGACGGAAAATTTCGCATACTTGCCAATGGCTTCGATTTCTCCTGCCTCAGAGACAAAAAACTGATTGCCGCGGAAAACTTCTCATCGCTGCTTAAGCTGATCAGAGAACGGGCGCCCGAGGCTGAATACGACGATTCATATAACTCCTGCCGGCAGGCCCTGGATCTGGTTTGGCCGTCTGAACAGCAAACAGGCTCGAGTGGTTGGCGGCGTGAGCGTCCGGGTAAGTTCAGCATCGGCGCCGTGATGGAGAGCAATAACGAGGTCCAGTTCACCCGCTATTCACGGCTTCGTTACTTCCTTAAAGCGAAAGCAATGGTCGGAAGCGCACAATTTCAGTAAATTAGATGAAGACCACGCCCAAGCGACAAAGGCGGGCAGACCAATTAGGAAAGGCTGGAGAAGCCTGGCAGCCATCGGGAGATGCCGGGGAGAGGATTTATGGCCTCATCCCGGTGCTTGAGGTCCTGCGTGCCGGACAGCGGACGATTGACAGCATCACGATTGCGGAGGGAGCGCGTCACGAGCGTTTGCGAGAACTGCTGGCACTCGCAAGAGAAGCAGAAGTGCCCATTCATCGCGTGCCTCGAATTAGTCTTGATCGATCGCTGAAAGAGATAACACACCAGGGCGTTGTTGCGAGGACCGCAGCTGCCCGTTACAAGGATGCGGATCAACTCCTCGATGAGCTTGCCGCAAGAGTCGGCACAGATCAGCCTCCGCTCGTGTTGGCTTTGGATGGGATTGAAGATCCCAGGAATCTCGGCGCAATTCTTCGCACGGCGGAGTGTGCGGGCGTGAACGGAGTCTTCATTCCTGAGCGGCGCGCAGTTGGTTTGACCGATACGGTGGCCAAAGCTGCCGCCGGCGCCCTGGAGTATGTTCCAGTAGCACGCGTGACAAACCTCGTGCGTTTGATAGAGCAGTTGAAAGAACGTAACATCTGGGTCATCGGAGCGGCCGGGGAAGGGGCTTCAGACTACACCACCTGGGATTGGACGCTTCCCTCCGCAATCTTTCTGGGCGGCGAAGGTGCAGGTCTTCACCGGTTGGTGAGGGAGCGCTGCGACACGCTCGTGCGTATTCCAATCCTTGGGCATTTAGAGTCGCTCAACGTCTCAGTCGCCGCCGGTGTCTTGTTGTACGAAGCGTTGCGTCGGCGGGGAAGCATTGATTAATTGCCGATTGCCAATTGCCAATTGGAGAAGGGCTTTCAAGCGACGAGAGTCCTGAATCGTGTTGATGTATTGGGTAGAATCGGCAATCGGCAATTGACAATCGGCAATGACGGAGTCGGAGGTAGACATGTTCTGTCCAAAGTGTGCAGCGCAAAATCTTGACGGGGCAAGTTACTGTCGTGTTTGCGGCGCAAACGTAAGCCTGGTACCCCAGGCATTGAGCGGTCAGTTGCCCCAAGCGAGCGATGAAGGCTTGTCACGCTCAGAGCGTAGGCGCAGACGACGCGGCAAAGAAGTTGGCCTCGATAGTGCGTTCAGAAATGCTTTCATGGGCATCGCATTTCTGCTGGTGGCAATCGCACTTTCGTTCTCCATCGGCGGCGGCTGGTGGTTTTGGATGCTGATACCGGCGTTTTCTCTGATGGGAACTGGTGTGGCCCAGTACATCCGCGTGAAGGAAGAAGAAAAGCGCTCGATGATTGCGGGCCAAAGAGCGCAGCCTTCGATTCAGGCTCCTCCTCCAATTAATACATTCCCCGCGCGCAGCACCGGCGAACTTTTGCAGTCCCCACCGAGCGTTACTGAAGGTACAACGCGTCACCTCGGGGCCGAAGCACCCACCAGGCATCTCGATGCATCGACGGATCCACCGAAATAGGAGGAGCGCGGACATCTTGTCCGCAACCAGGACTGAAGGTGGCGCTCAA
>JBOGOU010000364.1:0-6394 GCA_050748205.1 Pyrinomonadaceae bacterium
TCTGTAGAGCGCGTCGAACTGGTATCCTCTGGAAAACCTTCGCGTGAGTCGTGCGTTGAGCGCGTTGTTGTTTGCGTTGACGTCGGGCGTTGGGATGTAAACGGCAAAGGCAAAAAAGTTGTTTGGAATTACGGGTTGCACGAACCTTTGGTTGACCAGACGGATAAGCTTATGGCTTGAACTTCCCTGATAGCCCACCTCTGCCGTAAGGTTCATTGGCAAAGCATACTGGCCCTCAAAGGAGTAGGTATAGACGTAGGCCGTCGGCGTGTCTGCGAGGGCGCCATAGATCTCAACTGTCCGATTGGGAGGCGCGCCTGTGGCGGGGTCAATACCCACAGCTAGCGCTGGGTTCGCCGGATAACTGAATGGCGAATTGCTGGCACCAAGTGCGTAAAGAATCTGACCCCCATTAAACGGAGTGCTAAAGTCTTGCGCCGACGTGCCGCAGCAAATTTGGTAGCGCGCGAAGAATGGAGGATTTCCGCGCGTGTTGGAAAAGACCACATCGGGAATGCGGTTATAGCTGATACCGAATCCTCCACGAAGCACCAGCTTTTGCTCCAAGCCAAAATGCTTGGGGCTGTAAGCAAATCCCAGTCGCGGCGCGAAGTTGTTGCGATCGGGATTGTAAAGCTCACTGGTCGGAACTACTTTTGAACCCGCCAAACCACCCCCGGGGCCAAACACGAAGTTGGCCACCTTATTGTCTTTCTCTTTTACAACGTCGAAGTATTCATAGCGCAGGCCAAGATTCAGAGTTAAGTTGGGACGGACTTTCCAATCGTCCTGCACGAAAAGCCCGTAACCGCCGGAGCGAAAATGGCGTTGCGCGTCAGCCGCCCCGCCGGTGCGTGGATCAGCATTGATTTGATAAAAGAGCGGCGCATCGTTGGCAAAATTGAAGAGCCCGGCGAACGTAAACAACGGGCGGGAGCCGCCGTTGAGATTGTCATCATTGTGTTCTTTGCGCAATTCGCCGCCAAGTTTAAATGCATGATCTCCGATGACTTTGCTCAGCACATCGCGGAACTCGAATGTGGTCTCCGCGAAGACTCCGGGCGTGGTCTCTGCCTGATTTGCTCCAAACCGAATGCGTGAGCCATCTCTGATTAGAGTTTCAATCTCGATGCGAGGGATACCGAAATTGGTTTCACGTGACGAGGCAACCTCATCGAAAGCGAAGCGCGTGAAATTGAAGCGGGCTTCGTTAAGTGTCGATGCTGAAATTACGCGATTGTAGAGGAACGTCAGAGCTGTATTGCGGGGCGTGCTCTTGATATCAGCCTGGGGACGTGCGGCGGCGGCTGCGTCGCTCCCTACAGCGTTGCCGCGAGTAAGGTAACTGCTAAAACCGATCTGATCTTTCGAGGTCGGCGTGAAATCCAGGCGAGCATTATACTGATTGGGCCGGTTAAGGACTGGTGTGGCAACATTGACTTTCTGAATGTCAGGGATACCGTCAAGGCCACCGCCACTAAGATCGCCGAAGCTTATATACTGTCCTAAACCGCCGGACAGCGAACCAACATCGAGCCCTCCCCCAACAACCTGACAGGCGCCGTTTATGTCAGCACATGAGGGAGTCAAGACAGCGCCAACACGAGGCACAACACCTGCGTCGCCCAGTATTCGGGCCGTCAAACCACCTGGCCGAAGGCTAATGACGCTCTGGCGATACTGCGGAGTTTCGACATATTGCACAGAGGTGTTAGTCGTACTTTCGCGCAGACCCTCATAAGACAAGAAGAAAAAGGACTTGTTCCTTCCTCCCATGGTGGATGGCCCGCCCTCCCCAAATCGAGGTAAATAAAGAGGACCGCCGAGGCTACCTCCAAATTGTCGGAAGAAACGCTCAACCCTTTCAGTCCTGCCCCTGCCGAAATCGTTTGGATATTTATTAAAGGCGTTGAGTTTGGGGCTGTCGTATTTGAGGAAGGCGCTACCATGAAACTCGTTGGTCCCATTTTGCGAGACCACCTTAATTTGCGCGCCAGAGTTTCTGCCATCTTCCGCGGAGTAAGAGGATGAAGATACTTGCATTTCTTTGACTGATTCCTGGTTAGGTGTTACCACCGCGGCGCCGCCATGACTGAGGCTGTTTACGCTCACACCGTCAATCTGAAAGTTATTGGCTGAGAGGCGTTGACCGTTGGCGATGATCTGTACTTGGTTCTCAACTTGAAAGACGGAATTGTTAGAGCCACCTGGGCCCGGGGAATTGGGCAGGCCCGATGCGGCGCCGTTTCCGCTCCGGGCACCATCGCCAAAGATACCGGGCGTTAAACGCACCAACTCGTAAGGGTCGCGGCCAACCTGCGGGAGACGTTTGATCTCCGCGGCAGAGATGCCTTTGGCAACATTGGCGTTCTCGGTCTCAAGGGACGACGATACCTCTTCGGTAATGGTGACGCTCGCCGTGACCTCGCCAGTCTCAAGCAGTACATCGATGCCTTGAACACTTTCAGCACCGATCGCAACATTTTCGAGGACGCTCTTCTTGTAACCAGCCTTTTCTATTGTTAGTACGTACTTGCCGGGAGCCAGGCCAGAGATTCTGTAAAACCCTTCCTGACTGCTCACAACTTCCTGAGTCTTTCCGGTTTCTGTGTTGGTGAGCGTGATTTTCGCATCGGGAATTAGACCACCAGTAGAATCAGTCACCGTACCCTGGATGCCGGCTTTGAACTGAGCATTGGTAGTGACGATTGCGAACAAAAGAAAAACCCCGCAGGTCAGTGTGCGAATCAAGACTGAGAGTGTTCTATTCATTGCTAGTTCCTTTTTGTCAACCTGAGATATGACGAGTCAAAGCGAAACCTACTCTTCAACTTGTGAGGGCACACGTTTCGCTCAAAGAAGAAACCGCACGCTGTGCTCGGTTACCCGGGGGATTTCAAGTAGTGCGTGCTTGAGCCCGCGTCAGCTTAAACAGTCCGACGGGCGTTTGTATGTGCGCTGGCACACATTACTGGGGGACGTATGCCAAACATGATGCTCCCAAAATTGGAAAACTTCAATAATGTATTTCGACCGAGAGTCTGCTAAGCTAAGCCACTCGATTAGGCCAGCAGTTTTCGGTTTCTAGATATTGATCCGTCCTCCGCCGAGGCGCAGATTATTGATCGTCTCAATTCGTCCAAAATTGTAGATAAAAAGAAGGGAAAATCAGCACATGCGACGAGCCACCCTGGTAACTTGTTTTCTTCTGCTAGCTCTAATTGCCGGTGCCTGCGTTTCCGGCACCCAACAAACAAACACGGGAACGGCGCGAAAGAAGAAAGGTCCTAACGAGCCAGTCGTCATAGGCTTTTCCATGGACACCTTGAAAGAAGAGCGTTGGCAGCGCGATAAGGATCTGGTTGAGAAGCGCGCCAAAGAACTGGGAATTCAAGTCAACGTGCAAGTGGCGAACGGCGATGACAATCTTCAGATCAAGCAGGCTGAGAACCTCCTGACGCAAGGGGTTGATGTGCTAATCGTAGCGCCCCACAACGGCGAAATTGCCGCGTCCATCGTTGAAGCTGCCCACCGCCAGGGCGTTCCGGTGATCTCATACGACCGCTTAATCAAGAACTCAGACGTCGATCTTTATGTCTCTCATCAGGTCGTAAAGATTGGTGAGATGCAGGCCCAATATCTACTCGATCATGTGAACAAGAAGCCGGCTAACTTCGTGATCGTCGGCGGCTCGCCAACCGACAATAATGCATTGCTGTTGCATGAGGGACAGATGAAGGTTCTGAAGCCAGCTGTTGATCGCGGCGACGTGAAAATAATTACCGACCAATACGCAAAGGAATGGCAGGCCAGCGCCGCTCTGAACATTGTCGAAAATGCTCTCACGCAGGCGCATAACCAGGTTGATGCGGTGGTCTGTTCAAACGACGGCACTGCCCGCGGCGCGGTACAGGCTCTGGAGGGACAGAATCTCGCGGGCAAAGTTCTTGTATCTGGTCAGGACGCCGACCTCGCTTCGCTCAAACTGATCGTTGAGGGCAAGCAGACCATGACGATCTACAAACCGATTCAACCGTTAGCCTACGGAGCGGTGGATGCGGCTGTAAAGCTCGCGCGTGGGGAGAAAGTTGACACCACTGAGGCGATCGACAACGGCTTCAAGAAAGTTCCAGCGATCCTATTCGAGCCCTTAGCTGTCGACCGCAATAACTTGCTTAACACGGTGGTGAAAGACGGTTATCACACCTTAGAAGAGATTTGCGCCGGCCTGCCGCCGGATAAGTGCCTGAAGGCATGAGCGGGTCCAATGTCCAACGTCCAACGTCTGTTTGGAACTAACTCCAATTCTCACTAAGGAGATGAATATGGCGAAAATCAAGAAATTCGAAGAGATCGAGTCTTGGATAAGAGCGCGACGCCAAGCAAGTTTACGAAGCGACTTCAAAGGGAGACTTCAAGCGCGACTTTGGTCTCAGAGATCAAATAAGGCGTGCTTCAGTCTCCATACTCTCAAATATTGCGGAAGGGTTCGAGCGCGGTGTGATCAGGAATTCTTGCAGTTTTTAGCTACTGCAAAGGGTTCGCGCGGAGAAGTACGGGCACAACTGTACGTTGCCCTCGATCAAGGCTATTTGACTCTGGACAGGTTTGAAACGCTGATCAAAGCTGCTACTGAGGTCAGCCAGTTGACCGCAGGATTGATGAAGTATCTTCGACAATCAACACTGCGGGGAAGCAAGTATCGTTAAAGTGCGGACGTTGGACGTTGGACATTGGACAATAATTTCGCGTGAATTCTAACAGCCAACTACCATTTCTGGAGATGCGCAGTATCACCAAGACGTTTCCGGGTGTGCGGGCCCTGGACGGCGTTAGCTTCGATCTTTACAAAGGCGAAATCCATGCTCTAGTAGGAGAGAATGGCGCCGGCAAGTCGACGTTGATGAAGGTGCTCGGCGGTGTGTACCCACATCCACAATACGGCGGCGAGATTCTGATCGAGGGACAAGAAAAACGGTTCACCGGCGTGCGCGACGCCGAGAAAGCTGGCATCGCCGTCATCTATCAGGAGCTATCGCTCGTCAAAGAAATGAGCATTGGCGAGAATATCTTCCTGGGGCGCGAGCCGCGCACACTCGGTGTGATTCGTTGGGAGGAACTTTATCGCCGCGCTCGGAAGCTACTCGCAGATGTCCACCTGGACATCGATCCTCATACACTAATTCGCAATCTCGGTATTGGCCAGCAACAACTGATAGAAATTGCAAAGGCGCTTTCCCACGACGCTCAGATTCTAGTGTTGGACGAGCCCACGGCGGCCCTCACTGACGCGGAAGTGGAAACACTATTCGGGATCTTGAACAAGCTGCGCGCGCGGGGTGTCGGCATGATCTACATCTCACACAAGCTGGATGAAGTCTTTCGCATCAGCGACCGCATCACGGTACTCCGAGATGGAAGAACAGTAGGCACGGACGTCACTGGCAATCTCACCGAGGCGCAAGTAATCGCTCGCATGGTGGGACGCGAAGTGGGCGACATTTTTCCTGTTGTGGATCATGCCCAGGGCGATGTTGTGTTTGAAGCTCGTAATATCTCAGTCGAGGACAGTGCCGTTGCTGGAAAGAAACTTGTTGATAGTGTCAGCTTTTCGGTTAAGCAGGGAGAGGTTTTGGGAATCGCAGGATTGATGGGCGCCGGTCGCAGCGATCTGCTAATGGCAATATTTGGCGCGCATCCCGGCCGCGTCACCGGTGAAATCATGATCGCCGGCAAGCGCGTGCATATCAATAATCCCGCTGAGGCGATCAGGCAGGGCCTGGGTTTTGTCACCGAAGATCGCAAGCGTTTTGGCCTTATACTCGACCAGACGATCTTGAACAACATGACCCTGGCAGGATTGCGTCAGATTTCCGGGCGCTTCGTGACCAGCATCGATGCCGAAGCAGCCGCGGGCGAGAAGGCAATGAAAGACCTGCGTGTGAAGGCAAACTCGGTGTTCACACATGCCGGAACGCTTTCCGGTGGCAATCAGCAAAAGGTTGTGCTCGCCAAGTGGCTCTTAACGAATCCGCGTGTACTGTTTCTCGATGAACCAACGCGAGGCATCGACGTGGGCGCCAAGCAGGAAATCTACGCGCAGATCAACAAGCTGGCCCGGTCAGGCCTGGCCATTTTGCTCGTTTCATCAGAGTTGCCGGAGGTCCTGGGACTGTCTGATCGTGTGGTTGTTTTGCACGAAGGTCGCATGACTGGCGAGTTCACCAGGTCAACGGCAACGCCCGAGGCAGTGATGGCGTGTGCCACGGGACATGTGCGGCAAGCGGCGTGATACTTGGAGTGCGCCGGCAGAGCGAAGCGGCGACGTCGCTTAGGATCGCGTGCGCAGAATAGGAGGAGGTCAGTACCGTAACGCGGTAGCGTCGGGTCAACG
>JBOGOU010000365.1:0-1106 GCA_050748205.1 Pyrinomonadaceae bacterium
AACAACAGGCAGAACAGCAATAACAGGCCCCCATACCAAATCACGCCCACCCAAAATGTGTCGGGATCGGGGTCATACTCTTTAGGTTTTTCCTTTACAAACACAAATTCGTTCTTCATTTACTAGCTTCCCTCCTCCCCATCGGCAAGGGCACGGATGTCTCGAAGCAAATCCTGCCACCCGCTGCCACGCTTTAAGTGTAACCCAAAGATTCGCACGATTTCCTCCACCATCTGTTCGCGCTCCTCGTGTCTAGCTTTGACCTCGCAGGCGACAAGGTACCGGGAGATTTTCTCCATGACTTCCTCCGACCACCCGTAAACGTGCTTACGCAGAACCTCGTCCTCAATCATAGAAACCTCCTCACAGCTTCGTTCCCACGAACACCCCAACGGCGAAGATAATTGGCTTTGAAATAGCTCCAAAGATTCTACGGATTCGAGACTTCTTCGCTGCTTTCTTCCACTCTCCCATCGCCTTCTGACTTTCCTCCAGCGCAGTGCGGGTAGCCGCCAACTCAGTCTGGGTAGCTTCCAGAATCGTCTCAGTGGAATCCAGCCTAGCTTCGAGGCGCTGAACCTCTATAGCTGCAAGAGCGGGCACCACAGCTATCAGCGCATCCCCTGAACCTTGAATGGTGCAGGCGGCGGTGGGATAGGTACCGATTTTCTCCTCCAGCGGTTCACAGGCACCTCCCACCACGTGCGGCTTTGGCTCCTCGCTTGGTGGAGCGGGCTGCCAGGTTTCAGCCACCTGCTGACCAGGGGCGGCCTTGGCTTTCAGAGCAGCACGAAGGCGGGCCTGCAAGCCGTCGATCTGCGTGTTGCGCTTTCGAAGCTGCTGCTCGGCCTGTTCGGTCTGTTCCGCCGCGGCCAGCCTCGCTTGGTCAGCCGCACCAATAGCGACCTTTGCCCTCTCTTCAGCAGCCTCAGCCCGGCCCTCCTGCTTCGAGGCTCCCACCCATTGCCACGCTACTCCAAAGCCCAACACGGCTACTAAACCCCACGCCACCAACTCACGCCTGCGCATCACCATCCTCCTTTGGCCGGTTGTGTTCCTCAAAGCAATCGGGAGAGATGCACTCCCCCTTCTCGTTCACCTGAATC
>JBOGOU010000366.1:0-2936 GCA_050748205.1 Pyrinomonadaceae bacterium
AAGCGGACTGGCAGTTTGGTTCCGTAGGGGATGCGCTTGCGCTTCATCTTAGTGCTTGCCCATTATGGTTTTTCGTCTTGGGCGGGCGGGGGTTCTCAAGCTCAACAGCTCCTTGTGTCGTGTCTTGAGCGCGTTGACTAGCAATTGATGGCCGACGCCTAGCCTCTTAGCGGCACGCGAAACAACGCCTTGCTCTGCCTCCAATGCTTCGCGGATAAACTGTGCTTCATAGTCATGCACTGCCTTCGGCAATATAAAAGTCTTATCACTTAGCCTTACACCCAAGAGCTTACGCGACATGATTCGCGCACATGCTCTGAGCCGCGCTATCTCCTCAGTGTCCTGTGTATCTTTGAGCAGTTCGTCGGCGCGGCGGTACACGCTAAAGAACTCGGAAGCGGATAACCGCTCATTGCCATGCTCTTCGATGAGAGTTAGAGCCGCAAGTCCGGCGTTGGAGTATGCGCCGGAGTTTTGAGCGACGCTCATCGCGTGACGCAGAATATGCAATGAGCGTTCGTGCAAGCCGAGCCTGGCCCACACAACGCCTTGTATGGTCAAGGCGTCGGCAAGACGACCATACTCGTTGCCCCTCTCGAACATCTGAATAACAGCAGTGATGAGACTGTTGGCTTCTTCGTAGTGACCCTCTGCCACAAGCACACGCGCCCGCGTTTCGTTCACATGCGTGAGGTCACCCGAATCTCCATGCCGCTCAAAAATAGTCTGTGCGCGATCCAAGTTCTCGTGTGCTTCGCTGTATCGCCCTAACTGAAAAAGCAGCATGGCGAGATTGTTGAGATTATTGCCACAGTATCTTTCATGCCTCGCAACCTCATAGTGATAAATCGCAGCGGTAAACTCCACAATGGATCTGTCTGCGTAGTCTGTTCGCCTTTCGGTTAACGCAAGTCTTTGCAGGACGAGACCTCTTTGACCGTGCCACTTCCCTTTGAGCGTATTATTACTCGCTTCAAAGAACTCCCTGGCCTTTTCAAGAATCGCCCAAGCGTCATGATAGCGGCCAGTCCAGATTTCAATAATTGACTGGCGGATGAAGATTCTCGCTCGAAGGTCAGTTCGTTTTGCTCCCAGTATGCTAAGAGCTTTATCCAATAACAGCCGAGCGTCATCGTAGGCGCCAAGCCTGAAATAGCACCTGCTCATTTCATACTGCGCTTCTGCTACACTTGCGTCCTGGCGCTGAGTTTGAAAGATGCGAAGCGATTCAAAAAGCAGGTCTTTGGCTTTCTCCTGCGAACCGGAAATATCCTGAATGCTGCCTAGCCAACCGGTCAGCACACCACACTGCAACAATACTTCGGCGGCGGATAAAGGCTTAAGCTGCTCTACAATGGGCCGTCGTCCCACTCCCGGCCATAGTTCGCCGAGCGCTTCACGCGCGAGCTCATATTGCCCAATTTCGACGGAGTCAGAAGCTAAGCGACAACGTAGCAGTATCCGTTCATTCTGAGTTAGCGCGGGGTTCTCTAGTTCCTTAAAACAGCTATCTGTTAAATTCATGTGAGGCAAGCCTTTCTATCTCATTGCAAAAATGCGGCAAGGACACCAAAGCCGCCATATCTGTCGAAGATACGACGGCGAAGTAGTTCAACTTTCACTAACAGCGAAAGGACGAATAATGAAAGTAATCAGAGCCCTGTTGATTGTATTGGCGATTTCCGTCTGTGCGTTTGCTGGCGATATGCCGAATGACAAGGACGGCAATATGCCTAACGAAAGGGCCGGAGAAATGCCAAACGAAAAGACAGGAATTACAGACCCATTAGAGGAGATTGCGTTGCATCTCCTACAAAGCGTACTGCCTCTGTTCTAACAGGCACGTTTGATCCTTAATTGATGTAGCTGCCGTGAATCCTCATGGGCGGCTCTATCTTAGTGTGCTTAGGTGAGAGTGTCGGAACACCGAGTAGTCTGGCAAGGTGACACTCACGGCGCAAAGGGTAATGCCTAGAAGGGCTTATTGCAACAGTTTTTGTTATTCCTGATAAGAATAAAGCCAACGAATTGAAGTTGCGCATTTTGTTGCAACGTCGCCAATGTCTCGGTGCGCGCACGGTGGAAGTGTAACGGGCAAGCCAAATGGCCTACCTCTGAGATGGGAATTTAGTTTTGGAGCTGGCAGAAAACTCGCTTTCACGGGGGCATGATTGAACCGAGGAAGATCGTCTATCGTATGCCACGTCCCAGGATCCTTCGCATCGCGCCGACACCAAAACCCGTGCATCCACATCGTGTCGTTGTCACCCAAGAAGGCAACCTGATAAACGCTCAAGGTGAGTTCACCGAGGTCGGTGGACGCATCTTGATGCCGAAGACGAGAATAGAATTCATCACGCCATTTTTCGTTGAGGATCAGGTCCGTGGTTTGACCTGGCATCAGCGGAGGGTCAGTGTTGGGACGCGGAAGCTTACCTGGCATTGGCGGCGGCTCGCCGTACGTTAACTCAATGATGTCGTATACGTCCCTCCCATTGAATTGCGTACGCACTCCATTTTTTTCTTCCCGAGTCGCCACAAGTACAGTGGCGTAGACGATTGGCCTATTGGAAACATTTTTGATAGTCACGACCATGCCGGTGAACCAATCGGCGTCCCCAACAAACTTTTGCCCGATCTCTACCGAAGCGCCTTTGATTTTTACCGCAACTATTTCGGCTGGCGGGTCCTTGTCTATCTTGATTTGTACTGATCTTTCCTTTCCCTGTTGGCCACTGCCATGCGCGAGGGGCATAACAACACCCAAGGTTGCCAGAGTCACCGAAGCCGTGAAGATCAGAATCGGAAGAAAAAAGGTCTGCGGGGTTCGTGGGAGAATGCTTTTCATCTGAGGCCTCCATTGTGTCGAAACCGTAAGGGTGGAGGTTGCCTACCGAAACCTAGGGTGATTTAGGGGTAGGAAGCCAGTTGACGCC
>JBOGOU010000367.1:0-1198 GCA_050748205.1 Pyrinomonadaceae bacterium
ACAGCGGACCTGGTGCCGGTTTTCGATGCGCGCGAGCGCAGTCGCCTCAACGCCGCACTTCCAGCAGGCTGTTTCAGAGCCATCGAATATGCGCGTCTGCTCCCAACAATCGGAACAGGTTACTCCATCATCACGCGTGTCGACGGCGCCTCCGCAAAGTACGCATTGTTGTGGATAGAGCAGCGAAAGCGCACCATCGTAAATAGAGTTTGCGATTCGCAAAAGAGACATCGACGAATCCAATAAAGGAGTTTTGAAATGTTAGCGAGGAGTGTCGGTTGCGACGAGGTAGTTATGCTATCACGAAGCTGCCCCTCATTTGATAGGGGTAGGGAGAGACGATTGGTTTCGTTCCCCCTCCCTCCGAACCGGACTTGCGGATCTCCCGCATCCGGCTCTCCAGTTGGTGGTCTTACCTCGGAGAGGACTGATGCGCGCACAGGAAAGAGAAAGAGTTGATTCCATGCACTTCGGTGAGCATCAGCATCCGTTTGGCCCAGAACGAAGGGTTAACCGCAGGCGCTCCCGTTCGCTTAGCCCAGTTGGGCACTCACCCGGGTATTTGCCGTCATCGTTCTGCGCTATTCGAATCCACCTTCCTGCGCTCCTTCGCTCCATCCCCATTACGGGACTTCATCGCTACTATGAGCGCTCTGACTCCTGTCCACTTTGGTTCTTCGGGGCTTGGCCCATGAACTCCAACTCTGTCAGCGAACAGGTCTCCCTGATTCACGCAAGCGGCCTTTCTGACCATTCCGTCTCCAACCACCCCGCATGGCCCTGTCACCGCTTTGTCACGCTACCCATCAGCTCGACAGGTCTCCGTTTCCGGTCCCGGCTTCACCTTTCACTCGCAGGCTCGCCACTCATGCATGGCCGAATCGAGTTCGTGATCCTACGGACTGGTCGTTCACCTCCTGCTGCTCTCCACCACACATCGCTGTGTCGCAGTTGCAGTTGGTTACAGGCCGGAGAGCGTTTGCCTGAAGAGGACTTTCACCTCTCCGACCACTTGCGCTTTCAGGCGCACTAGCCCGGCCTTTTAAGCCGGGACGAGTTGTTAAATGTTTTCGTCGCGTACCGACGATTGAATCGCAATGAATTTCAGGCGTCGCGCCGCGAACATGTCGCTGGCCTTAACCCGGCCCTTGAAAGGCTGGGCTAAATTCACATCGACTACGCGTCGAAAGACTGGTTC
>JBOGOU010000368.1:0-13198 GCA_050748205.1 Pyrinomonadaceae bacterium
ATGATCGACTGCGTGGTTTCGATCATCATTTCGAGCCTGAGAGCACGCTGCGCCAAAGAAGTTTTCTTCTCGAGAACGTCGAAGAGATCTGCTAGCGCGGCGACCTGTTCTGGAATCGTGATCTTCGGGAGCGTGACTACGAAGTTTTCCGGGAGTTTGCCTTCGGTGTTGTCAAGCAGAGTCGAAACAAAGATGTCCAAAGTCCGAAAGCTGCGGGCCTGCAGCTCTTCTGAGAAAGGCTTGATGCGAATTCCTATGAACGGAGGCAGAGTGTCGTTTGCCAGTCCTTCCGCCACCTGAAGGGCAGCCGCTTCAGCATGACCGTCCTCTTCCTCATCCGGCCGATTCCCGTAACCGTCTTCAAAGTCAATGCGGAAATCTTCGACTGGCTCGCGTCGCAATTTCTCGCAGACGCGTTTGTAGATCGTGTGGGCCAGCCACGCCGTTTTGTTTTCGCGGCGCACTGACTCTGGCTTCGTTTCCAGTCGATCGCTCAGGTCCTCGGCGTCGTCGAGCGAGTCAGGAAGCCCTTCTGCCCCGGGTAAGCCGACCGCCTTAGCGAAAACGAGGAAGTCGGGGGCAAATTGATCAAGTGAGCGGCGGGCCAAAGCACCCAGCCGCTGAGCGGAATCTGCTTTGAACAGGTGTGCACCGCCATAGACGGTATGCACCGGCTGGCGATGGCCGGTTTCGCCGGGGTATTTTCTCGCAAATTCGGTGTTGGCTTTATCGAGACGCGCAGTCGTATGTCGTATGGAGTCAGTTGAGAGAGACGTTTTCATAGGTCCCTTCGCGGCCGTTCTAATAGAAGTGTCAGGCGACTTTATTACAGGGCCGTCTAAACTTCCACCCCAACGGGGGCCAGGGTAGCTGATCAGTTTGAAATAATGCTGATTGACTGGATTCACTACGGGGATATAATCCAGCCACATAGTATGTGCCCCCGCGGATGTCTCCCAGATTTGATTCTTAAGCATGCCCTGAAACAAAACAGATCAGGAGGTAACGTCTGTGAATAGAACCAGTCAGACTCTCGTCTCAAGTAATTGCTCTCCCACTTTGCGCTCACAGTGTCGCTGGGCTTCAATCCTTGTCGCGACCTGCATCCTGATGACGGCGCTAGCAAATTCACTCGCTGCTCAGACTTTCCGCGGAACCATACTGGGCACCGTGACGGATCCCAATGGCGCCGTCGTCCCGGATGCAAATGTGACGGCCAAAAATGTAGCTACCGGAATTGAGCGATCCGCCATTACCGATGCTTTTGGCAACTACAGCATTAGCGAATTGCAAATCGGCAATTATCAGGTTGTTGTTCAAAAGTCTGGGTTCGAACCGCTCACCATCAACGGGGTAACCGTTGAAGTTGCTGCAGAACGACGAGTTGATGCGAGTTTGGCTGTTGGCGGAACCGCAAATCAGGTAATCATTGCGGCCACGGCACAGGTTGAGACAACCACTAACACGCTTGGGGGGACCATCTCGACGAGGGCGGTTTCGGATCTACCGGTCAATGGCCGCGACTTCACCAAGTTTCTAGTGCTTGTTCCCGGCGCGACTGGAGATCCTTCGGGTGCTACTGATTCACCCGGATCGTTTGGGTTGTTTAGCGCTAATGGTAATCGGGGACGGGCCAACAATTACCTACTCGACGGCACCGACATGAATGATGGTTATCGCAATCTACCGGCGATTAACGAAGCTGGTGTGTTTGGCACGCCGGCAACCATCCTGCCCATCGAGGCGATCTCGGAAGCCGCAATTCTCTCCAACTTCGAAGCTGAATACGGACGAAACTCAGGCGCCGTCGTGAATATCGTCACCAAATCCGGCACAAATGAATTTCATGGCTCGCTCTTCGAATTTTTCCGCAATAACAAACTCGATGCACGAAACTTCTTCAATCCCAAACCAGATCCGCAAACCGCGTTTCGCAATAATCAATTCGGTGGCGCGCTGGGGGGTCCCATAGTTCGTAATCGCACGTTCTTCTACTTCGCTTATGAAGGCCAGCGCGAGCGCGTCGGTCTTAATTCAACGGCCCGCGTACCTGACCCGCGCGAGATTGCCGCTCTAGCTGCCGGTTTAGAGGGGCCGATAAATCCCGTTATTGCCAGGTTGCTTGCGCGGAATCCGTGGCCCGCGCCCAATCGTCCGTTGCCTCTGTTTGACGACACAGGAACGCCGAATTTGTTTGTTACGACCCGCGCGCTTAATGATGTAGATAGTTTGATCGGAAAGGTCGACCACTCATTCAACGATGACAACCAGCTGACTGCGCGTTACTTCTTCGGCAACAGTAATCAATCGTTCCCTTTGGCAATTCTCGCCGGCAACGTTTTGCCCGGCTATAACACGGTTACTCCGACGCGCGTCAACCTGTTTTCCATTTCCTACCTAAAGCTGTTTTCAAACACTAAGGTCAACGAAATGAGGTTTGGCTACAACCGTTTTGATGAGGGGTTCTTCCCCGAAGACCGTGACTTCGATCCGCGCACCATTGGACTGAATAACGGTATCGCAAGTTCCCAGGATTTCGGTCTACCCTTTATTCGCATCAGAAACGACCCCATCGGTTCGATTGCCTCGATTGGCGCTACCTTGTCGGTGCCACGGGCGCGCGTCGACACGAACTGGCAGGCCATCGACAACTTTTCCTGGAAACTCGACCGGCACGACGTGAAGTTTGGTTTTGAGTTTCGCCGCACTTTTGTGAATGCGTTCTTCGATGCCGGTTATCGCGGCCGTTTGGATTTCGATTCCCTTTCCGATTTCCTTTCCGGCACCCTCAGCGGCGGTCGCTCCGCTCGCGGCGACTCACGTCGCGGTACGTTTCAAAACTCTTATGCCGGTTTTATTCAAGATACGTTTCGCTGGCGCCCGGGCGTAACTTTTAATCTTGGTCTCCGCTACGATTACTTTGGCGTTATTGCCGAGGAGCGCAATCGCTTCAGCAACTTCGATCGCACTCGCGGCCTCGTTCAGGTCGGCGCCGGTGGGCTGGAACAACTCTACGACAGCGACTGGAACAACTTCTCGCCGCGAATTGGGTTTGCCTGGGACCTGAGCGGAAAAGGCAAGACTGTGGTGCGCGCCGGCTGGGGACTGTTCTACGA
Organism: Pyrinomonadaceae bacterium; assembly: GCA_050748205.1. Lineage (GTDB taxonomy): Bacteria > Acidobacteriota > Blastocatellia > Pyrinomonadales > Pyrinomonadaceae > PSRF01. The sequence goes on from JBOGOU010000368.1 coordinate 3,117, forward strand.
CGCTTTCTCACAAGACTTCTTTGTTGGCCAACTGCCGTTTAATACTTTCAATCCAGGGCCCGCTTACAATCCGATTGGACCCTCGGCTGTTCTGTTCTCCTTCTCGACTACTCCCACAATTCAGAATGGTGTGCCAATCTTCACAGACTTCCTCGACTCGGATGTTTTCGCCGTCGATCGGAACCTGCGCACGCCGTACATACAAAACTACAATCTGAATCTCCAGCACGAAGTTTTCCGAAACGGTGTGTTTCAGGTTGGTTATGTGGGCTCAAACGGAACCAGGCTTTTTCGCTATCGCGATATCAATCAGCCCCTGGATCCCCGCGTATCAACAGCGAGGCCCTTCGACAATGGCCCATTTGCGCCCTCAGGCGGAACTTTCTTCTATGTAAATCAGCTCGAGACGACGGCGCATTCAAATTACAACGCGCTGCAGACGAGCTTCACTATACGTAACCGGCGCGGTTGGACCTCGATGATCAATTACACCTGGTCACACTCGATTGATAACGCCTCCGACGGGCAGGACTATGTTGCGAATGCCACTCAGCCGGAAAACAGCCATCGCACGGATCTGGAAAAGGCAAACTCAAACTTCGACAATCGTCAGCGGTTTGTGTGGAGCTTTGGTTACGAGATTCCCAATTTTGCCAAAAACTATCCGCGGCTGGGCAAGGGCTGGCAAGTGAATGGAATACTGACGCTCAAGACCGGCAGCCCGTTTCACGTAAACCTCTTTGACGACTACAACGGCACCGGCGAGTTCTTTCCACGTCCCGATCTGGTAGGAGATCCTTATGCCGGTACCAGCGGTCACGAGCGTTTCCTTAACCTGGCGGCTTTCGCCGTGCCGTGCAGACTCAACACGGCAGACCCGATGAACGACGGCAGCGCGGCATTCTGTATCCCCGGCACGCAGCATTTCGGTAGTTTAGGAAGAAACTCGCTCATCGGACCCGGCTATCGCAACTTCGATTTCTCAGTTTTCAAAACCACTCCTATTACTGAACAGGTAAAAGTCGAGCTGCGAGCCGAGATCTTCAATATCTTCAACCACCCAAACTTATCCTCGCCGCTGCTGCCCGGTTTCTCGGCCGATGCCAGCTTCAACGGCATTGATCCTGCTACCGGACACGGCCAGGGCTTTTTGCCCATAACAGTTACGCCAGACGTTGGTATAGGCAACCCGTTCCTCGGAGGCGGTGGCCCGCGGAATATCCAGTTAGCGGTTAAGTTGGTGTTTTAGAGGAAAAGTATTTTAGCTGCGGATTTCATGGACATCCGCGGATCCTAAAACTGGGCGAGGCAATGAACGGCCAGTGTGATCTGAACAAAACTCATATCCTAAAAAGAGAGCTCAACACGAGGCCAGGGATTTCCGAATCTCGTGAAATAGTTTAAACTCACTGAACATATCTACTAGAAGCAAGATATTCCTGCGTCGCTTCGCTGAACCGATCCGACTGGAAGTTTGACCTCGGGGGCTTCGCCGCAATTCCAGGGGACCTTTGAAATCGCACCATTAGCCTTATCTTTTAATTCCGCGACTTCGCCCAGTATTCTGGCGTTTAACAAAAGTCTGGTTGGACAAGTGAAGGGCAAGAAGCTTGCCGATTAGGAAGGGGCGTCTCGAAAGGACGTCGCGCGAACTCGATTCGGGCCGGGGGCTCGATAACATTCATTTCAAGACGACTCCTCGCATCCTTAACGTAAATGCGCGTGTTAGCTGCTACTAATCCCATTTCTTTGGCGGCTATCGCGAAAGTGAGGCCGCGATAGCGGACGCGCCAGTTGAAGCCTCTCTCCGAAGATAGGAGTTCCTCATGAACACGTACTGGAGAAGATCAGTTACATTGTCTTGCAGTATAGTCATTTTCATTTTGCTCAGCGTTACCGTCGCGTCCGCTGATGGGCCAGGAGGTCCCACGCCGAGGCCCACTCGAACACCCAAAGATTATTTGACGCCGACGCCCACTCCAACGCCGACGCCTACCACAACGCCGACACCTACGCCGCGTCCAAGCGGAGGATATACAACCCCGGCCCCCACGACACCGACACCGACACCGGAGCCAAAGGGGTGGTCTTGGGGTTGGATATCTATAGGGATATTGCTGCTGTTGCTATTGTTGTTTTTGATTTGGCTAATCAGCCGTCGCAAACGAACGCCGCCTCCTGGCTACGGTCCGCCGCCCAGCAGCCCGAGTTCTACCCCTGGCTATGGACCGCCGGATAAACCGGAACCGCCCCCGAGCCAATACTCGCCAGAGCAAAAGCCACCAGATAAGTACCGGTGATGACTAAGGGTTCGGCGTGGTGGTGGGGGAAGGTGTTTGGCTCGATGAGGCTGGACGGGAAAACAGATGAAATTGTTAATCGTGGCGCTGGTGCCACTTTCAACCTGCCGGCGGCATTCAGCGACTGAGAGGCGATACGATCTGAAAAGCTAATTGTTTGACGGTGGAAAAGTCCCGAGGGCTTGATACCAAGAATTTGTATCAACCCTCGGAATGCCTAGCCGTAAATTATTCTGTGATGTAGTGTAAATTGTTGAAAGGAATTGGTAGCGCATACGGGACTCGAACCCGTGATCTCTGCCTTGAGAGGGCAGCGTGTTAACCAACTACACCAATGCGCCTCAGGAATCGGAATTATAAAGACGCGCAGCTGGCTTCGCAAGTTGACCCCAGAAGCCGCACTTAGTAGCGGGCGGCGGGTCAATTGGGGCTCTTGACTCAAGCTTCTCATAGGGAGAGCAGGCGTCTCGACCGCAACACGCCGCAGACGCGCATTCTTTGGCCCGCTTTCGCCACTTCGCTTTCGCGCTTCGCGCTCATTGCCGGCGAGACGCCCGCGCTCCCAGGTAGGAGCTTGAATGGTCGCGCTTCGCGCTCATTGCAGGCGAGACGCCCGCGCTCCGAGTTAGGTGCTTGAATGGACAAGCCAAGGTGAGATCACTTAGCTCGGGAGCGGGCACTCTCCTAATTTCACGTTGCATTCCGTTCCCCTGTTCGCCTGTTATCCTGTTCACCTTTTCCCCGTTCCTCGTTGCTCACCTGTTCTTCCCCATGATGATGAGGATCGACCCCCAGCGTCCACTGCGGAGGATCGCTTGCGGGAAATGATTCTTCTAAGGTCTCATCAATCTCCTCGTCGTTCATCTCAACCTGTTCCGGAGCAGACGTGTCGGTTGCCCCATCAATATCTTCCATCATCCAAATCACCTCCTCGGTGATGAATTGCATAACATGAACCGAATACCAAAGCATCTCTGGCTTTGCTTTGAAATAATTACAGGTCCGTGTCTTACTCTTGCGGTTGCCTCACATCTTAGACCCGTTAACTGGATACGAACAGGCAAGCCGCCAGTGAGTAGTGTCCTAATTTGCAAAGATCGAGAGAGTTCAGTTTGGTTGGCGCCACTCAAATACGGAACCGGGAGCGGTAGCGACCGGATGCCGGCATTCAACGTACGTCGTGCAGTTCTTTTAGTTGATTGATCATAGCATCCGGTCAGAACCGCTCCCGGTTCCGTAAACGTCCGTACACCCCAAGGTCGTTTTGACTCGCTTTCAATGCTTGATGTTCGCGCTTCGCGCTCATTGCGGGCGAGACGCCCGCGCTCCCGGTAGGTTCTGACACGAAAACACAGTTTTTGCCCGATTCTCGCTGGTGTTATACTGCCCGCGTTCGCGTGAGAATAATTTTCAGGCAGTTGAAGCAGGGCGCTAAGATTCCTGAACCTCGGTCTATGCCAAACCTCCTCGTGGATGGAACCAGAGAGAAAGTTCCTGCTCTATCGGTTCCCGTATTTCCCTTTCAATCCAGATTAAGAAGATTGCCTGGGCGGAGCGCTGAATGAATATAGTCGTCTTGCGAGAGACCGTAGACGGAGAAGCCCGCGTCGCCCTGGTGCCTGAATCAGTGCGCAAGCTCGTGGCTTTGAAGGCTTCGGTATGCCTGGAGAGCGGCGCCGGCCTGGGAGCCGCACGCACAGATGACGATTACAGACTCGCCGGTGCGGAGGTTTCGGATGACAGAAAAGCGCTGCTGAACGCAGCTGATGTTCTTGCAGTTGTGAACAGACCTTCAGAACAGGACATCCACCGGTTAAGAGAGGGCGCGGTAGTGCTTGGCTTCCTGCGACCTCTGGACGAACCCGCTGCTCTAACCCATGCAGCCGCTCAACGTCTGACCAGCTTTGCAGTCGAACTAATACCGCGCATTACTCGTGCTCAGGCAATGGACGCACTTTCTTCCATGGCTACTGTTGTTGGTTACAAGGCCGTTCTGCTTGGCGCATCAAAGATCCCGCGCATGTTTCCATTGTTGATGACCGCTGCCGGCACGGTGCCGCCGGCGAGGGTGTTGGTGCTTGGCGCGGGCGTTGCCGGCCTACAAGCAATAGCTACCGCTCGTCGTCTTGGCGCCGTCGTCGAAGCCTATGACGTCCGCGCCGCTGCCGGTGAACAGGTGCGTTCGCTGGGCGCCAGTTTTCTTGAAGTGGATCTCGGCGGTATCAAAACAGAAGATGCCGGAGGTTATGCAGTCGAATTGAGCGACGAAGCAATGGATCGCGGTCGCGCTCTCATCGCGGAACATGCGAAAACAACAGACGTTGTCATCACCACGGCACAAGTTCCAGGCAGACGGGCGCCGTTATTACTGACTGAGGAAGCAGTTCGTGGGATGAAGCGCGGCTCAGTGGTTATCGATCTTGCCGGTTCGACAGGTGGAAACTGTGAGATTAGCAAGCCTGATCAGACAATCGAGCGCGACGGCGTCACTATCCTGGCGCCCTTGAATCTCGCTGCGACCGTGCCGGTGCATGCGAGCCAACTATATTCGCGCAATATCACCACATTCTTATCTCTCCTGATCAAAGACGGTGAACTCAGGATCGATTTGACTGACGACGTAGTCGGCCCGTCCTGCGTTACTCACGAAGGGCGGTTCGTCAATGAACGGGTGGCCGCAATGCTGGACCTAGCGGGTTGAAAAGTGAGAGAGAGGAACTAAGATGTCTTCAGAAACAATCATCTCGGCGCTTTATGTGTTCTGTCTCGCGGCCTTTCTTGGATACCTCGTGATTTCCAGAGTACCGCCACTGCTGCACACGCCTCTGATGTCTGCGACGAACGCCATTTCCGGTATCTCGCTGGTTGGTTCCATCGTGACGGCTGGAGCCGATTACAACACCGTGAGCACCATACTCGGTTTCACAGCAGTTGTGTGCTCGACGATCAATGTTGTCGGCGGATTTGTGATCACAGATCGCATGTTGAGGATGTTCAAGCGAAAGCCTTCGCCGAAGAAGGAAGATTAAATGATGGTTTTTGGTCTTTGGCCTTGGGTCTTTGAACCTTGAACTGTTCAAAGCACAAAGCTCAAAGACCCAAAACCAAAGACCCAAGACCAGGGACACAAGACCAAAGACCAACCCGAACATAAAGATGCAGACTTATTTCATCGAATTAAGTTACCTGCTGGCCTCGGTGCTCTTCATTCTGGGCCTAAAGGGTCTGAGTCATCCTGAGACAGCGAAACGCGGGATGCATCTGGCGGAGTTCGGCATGCTGATGGCCATCATCGGCACGCTGATGCATCACGAGATTATCAACTACACCTGGATTCTCATCGGACTCGTAATTGGTTCGCTGGTTGGGCTCGCAATGGGTTTCTGGGTGCCGATGACCGCGATGCCTCAACGAACGGCGCTCTCCCACGCTTTCGGCGCCTTTGCTGCGGCTCTGGTGGGAGTCTCTGAGTTTTATCGTCATGGCGGTCATCTCGAGATAATCACGATGAGCGCGCTCGGGTTCGAAGTAATGCTCGGCGCTCTCACCACCACCGGAAGCCTCCTGGCTTTTGCGAAACTGCAGGGCCTGGTTAGGGGCACGCCCCTGACCTACAAAGGCCAGAATATTTTCAACATGGCATTGCTAACGGTGACGATTGGGATCTTCATTTATCTGATCCTTGTGCCGGGATCCATGCCGCTGTTCTTTGTAATGGTTGGCCTGGCACTGGTGTTTGGACTGTTGCTAGTCATGCCTATCGGTGCCGCAGACATGCCGGTTGTGATGTCGCTGTTGAATTCCTACGCGGGATTGGCCTCGGCAGCCACCGGGTTCGTGCTGTCCAACAAAGTTCTGATCATTGCCGGAACACTCGATGGCTTCTCAGGTTTTATCCTCTCGATTTTGATGTGCCGGGCTATGAACCGTTCGATTACAAACGTGCTGTTCGGCGCCTTTGGCAGCGCGGCCACTACTGCGGCGGGTAACGGCCACGAGGGTGTAATGCGCGAGGTCACCCTGGACGACATTGCGATTCAGATGGCTTATGCAAAGCAAGTTGTTTTTGTTCCCGGATACGGCATGGCGACGGCACAGGCGCAACACGCTGTGCGAGAGTTGGGCAACGCGCTGGAGAAGAGAGGGGTCACGGTCAAATACGGCATTCATCCCGTAGCCGGACGCATGCCTGGACATATGAACGTGCTGCTCGCGGAAGCGAACGTGCCCTATTCATCTCTGTACGAGCTGGAACAGATTAATCCGGAATTTCCGTCAACTGACGTGGCGGTGGTCATAGGTGCTAATGACGTTGTTAACCCCGATGCGCGCGACAATCCCTCCAGCCCGATTGCGGGTATGCCCATCCTCGAGGTCGATCGAGCAAAATCCGTTGTAGTGTTGAAGCGCGGCCAGGGAAAGGGTTTCTCCGGATTGGAGAATCCGCTTTTCTTCAAGGACGTGACGGGCATGCTTTACGGAGACGCGAAAGATACCTTGACCAGAATGATCCAAGCCGTGCAACAAGCGTGATGCAGCGGCGCTCGATCTTTGAAAAAGGAGTAGAACGTTACGGAATCGGAAGCAGTAGCGACCAGATGCGGCCACTCAACTCAACGAGTACCGCTCGCCCACGGAACCATTTGCGGTAGCCAATGGATCCTAAGCTCAACTTGCATCATTTCGTGTTATTTCGTGTAACTTCGTGGATCGTTTTTTCACCTCGGAATCCGAACGATCCACGAAATCACACGAAATGACACTAAACAAGGAAGTTGAACTCATGATCCATTGGCTACCGCAAATGGTTCTGTGCGTTGAGTGGCCCGTCGAGGGTTGAATGCCGACATCCGGTCGCTACCGCTCCGGGTTCCGTATTCGAGTGGCGCCAACCTTATTGTGGGGGCGGCATCCAAGGAGTTCGAGATTTGTCTTACTGTAACATTGGAGAACGTATGCGCAGATTCCTGGTAACCCTTGTTCTTACGAGCCTTCTTGTACTGCCGTTTCCTTCTGGTCAGGCGCAGCGAAAGACTGACAAGTCAAAGAAACCGGCCGTCTCCGCGGCAACGCAAAGAGGAGCAGATCTGATTACGGCCTCGCAATTGCGAGACTATCTGTACTTCATTGCCTCTGACGAAATGGAAGGTCGCGATACACCTTCACGCGGGCTCGACATAACGGCGAAGTTCCTGGCGACCAATCTGGCACACTGGGGATTCAAGCCTGCCGGCGATGATGGGACGTTCTTTCAAAAGATCGCGCTCCGACGCGACCTGATAAATAAAGAGAGAACTCAAGTCGAGTTAAACGGACAGCCCCTGACCTTCGGTGTCGACTACATTCCTCTAGCGAGGAGCGCGGAAGTCAGCGGGCCACTAGTCTTCGCGGGTAACGGCTGGTTCGTCAAATCCAAAAACATCGACTCCTATAAAGGTATCGACGCCAAGGGCAAGATTGCCGTGATCTTTGGACCCGTGAATGGCCTGCCTCGCGGCATTCGCAACTCAGATCTAACGGGCAAGCGCGGCGAAGATTGGATGAACGCTAGTGACTACGCGATGAAGCAAGGCGCGTTGGCCGTGGTGATGGTTCCCGATTTTCAGTTTCTGGCTAACTGGGACCGCAACCGGCAGCGAATGACGGAACGCGGGACAACGGTGGTCGAGAAGTTTCAAACGTCGGGAGGACCGCAAACGCCGGGGATAGTAGCGTCTCCCAGAGTTGCCAATCTTCTTTTTCAACGAGAAAGTGCGAACGCAACGGCGATCTTTGAAGCCGCTTCCGGCGGGGAAATGCCTGCACCGTTTGCCCTGAATCCAGAAAAGAAGATGAGCATTACTGTTGCCAGCAGCAACGATCCCATTTCCACCCAGAACGTAGTCGCGGTCTTTGAGGGTGGTGATCCAGTGTTGAAAGATGAGTATGTCGCGTTGGGCGCCCATTACGACCACGTGGGCATTGGACCACCGCTTAACGGAGACTCAATTTACAACGGCGCCGATGATGATGGCTCAGGAACTACAGCGCTGCTCGCAATCGCCGAAGCGTTCGCGAAAGCTACTACACGACCCAAACGTTCTGTACTCTTTGTTTGGCACGCGGGAGAAGAGAAGGGACTCTGGGGCTCGCGCTACTTTACTGACTACCCGACCACACCGCTGGATAAGATCGTCACGCAAATCAATATCGATATGATAGGCCGGAGCAAGAAAGCGGGTGATACGAACCCGCGGAATAGCTCGCTTTCCGGTCCCAATGAAATCTATGTCATTGGGTCAAAGATGATGAGCACGGAACTCGGCGAGCTGAGCCAGGCAGTCAACAAGAATTATCTGAATCTGGAGTATAACTACCGCTACGATGATCCAAACGATCCCAACCGGTTCTTTTTTCGCAGCGACCATTACAACTATGCTCGCAAGGGCATTCCGATAATCTTCTTCTTTGACGGGGAGCACGAAGACTATCATCGTCCGGGTGATTCACCCGACAAGATCGATTACCAAAAGATGGAGAAAGTGACCCGCACGGTCTACATGACTCTTTGGGAGCTCGCCAACCGGCCGGTGCGCCCGAAGGTTGACAAACAGTTGCCCCCAGAGCTCAACCGCAACTAGGAACGATCAGCCGCGGATTTGCGCGGATAACACGAATCTGCAAAAAGGACTGCTTCAGCTTGAGCCATCAGTCGTTTTTAAGTGTTTCAGATTCGCGTTTATCCGCGTGTATCCGCGGCTATTTCTCTTCGATCACCTTCTCCGGTTCTCGGAACGCTCAACTGTGAGTTGGCGGTAGGCTTCGTCTCGCGAGAGCCCCAGCTTCTTAGCGGCTTTCTTTAACGCCGCTCGAGGTTCAAGGCCCTCTGCTTCAAAGCCGGCTACTACCGACGCGACGCTCCGTTGCGGTTTCTCCCGGTCGACACCTTCAATTACCTTCCGATCGATTACCATCACCATCTCACCGCGCGGTTCTTGCCCGGCACGTGAAAACTGAACTGCCAATTCACTTAACCGGCCACGCTGAAACTCTTCGTGGATCTTTGTCAGTTCCCGAGCGACCACGGCTTCACGTTCCCCCAGAATTTCGCGCGCGTCTTTCAGCGCCGCGGCAATTCGATGAGGTGCTTCATAGAAAACCAGCGTCGCGGGAATGCCTGCTAGTTCCGCAAGTCGCTTTCTCCTACCCAGCGAACGCGCCGGAAGAAATCCGCCGAAAAAGAATTCATCGCTAGGGAGACCGGAAGCCACTAACGCTGAAATCAAAGCTGTGGGTCCCGGCACAGGGACCACGCGCAAGCCTTCCTCGAGTGCCACGCGAACCACACGAAAGCCCGGATCACTGATACTCGGCGTTCCGGCATCTGAAACAACAGCTACATCTGATCCGGATTTAAGTGCTGCAAGCAGTTCAGCTGCGCGTTCACGCTCGTTGTGTTCGTGATAACTGATGGTCTTTGTCGTGATGCCGTAGTGATGAAGCAACTTGCGAGAGTGGCGAGTGTCTTCGCAGGCAATTAAGTCGACTTCGCCCAGCACGCGCACGGCTCGCTGCGTCAGATCTTCCAGATTGCCGATGGGAGTTGAAACAACATAGAGAGTTCCAGCCATGTACGTATTCTGGCATCAAGCTTCTGTATATGCGAAGGCTTACGAATGCTAATCAGCTTGCTTTGTCAATTCAAGCTCTTCACTGGGACCGCGGACGTCTCGTCCGCAATGAGCGCGAAGCGCGAATTGATCGCCAGCCAACACTACGAGCTTCCAAGCTCCACCTAATGAC
>JBOGOU010000369.1:0-52189 GCA_050748205.1 Pyrinomonadaceae bacterium
GGTCAGAAAAGTCTAGAGTTCAACCTTTAGGTTGTTGGCTCCCGAAAGCGGGCAAGCTAGAGCTTGAACTCTCAACACCAGCAATGGTTAAGGAGACCGCGGAATGCAAGCGAGACAAACAATGGCAACGAGAGACTTGCGCAGCTGGATCGCCTCGGTAGATAAGCTCGGCGAGTTGAAACGCATTGATGGCGCCGATTGGGACGTGGAGATCGGGGCCGTCACCGAGATGGGCCACCACAGAGGTGAAAAGAGCCACGCCTTGCTCTTCGACAGCATCAAGGATTACCCGCCGGGCTATCGCGTACTATCAAATACCCTGAACACAGTGAAGCGCATCGCCACAACGCTTCACATGGATACGAACTACACGCGATTGGAATTTGTTAAAGACATCAAGCGCCACATCAGTGAAGTCAAATTCATCAAGCCTGAGGTTGTCAAAAATGGCCCGGTGATGGAGAACGTCTTCGAAGGCGATGAAATTGACATGTGGAAGTTTCCGACTCCGAAGTGGCATGAGTTGGATGGCGGCCGCTACATCGGCACAGGCTCGATTGATATAACGGTGGAACCGGATGAAGGGTGGGTCAATCTCGGCACTTACCGCGTGATGATTCATGACCGTGACACTCTGGGTTTTTATATCTCGCCGGGCAAACAGGGTCGCATCATGCGCGAAAAGTATTTTGCGCGCGGTCAGTCGTGCAAAGTAGCCTGCTCCTTTGGCCAGGATCCCTTGCTCTATTTGGCTGGCGGAATTGAAATCCCGCGGGGCGTATCGGAATACGATTGGGTTGGCGGACTGCAAGGAGCTCCCGTTCCAGTTCTCATCGGTGAGTATTCAGGCCTTCCTATTCCGGCCACTTCGGAGATCGTTGTCGAATGTGAAGCGATACCCGGAGAAGAAATGAATGAAGGACCATTTGGCGAATGGACCGGATACTACGCTAGTTCAATGCGTCCTGAGCCGATCATGAAAGTGAAGCGGCTTTATCATCGGAACAATCCGATCATCCTGGGCGCGCCTCCGACAAGACCGCCATGTGAGTTCAACTACATGCGTTGTTTCATGCGCTCCGCTCTTATCTGGCAGCAGATGGAGGCGGCCGGCATTCAAGACATTCAAGGCGTGTGGTGCCACGAAGCCGGCGGCGCTCGGCTGCTGACGCTTATTTCGATCAAGCAACGCTACGCCGGACACGCTCGTCAGGCAGGTATGGTCGCGGCCTATTGTCATGCCGGTGGTTATTTGGGTCGTTATGTCATCGTTGTTGACGATGATATAGACGTCACCAATACGAACGATGTGTTATGGGCGTTAACGACTCGCTCGAATCCTGAAATCGACGTTGAGATTATTCGGCGCAGCTGGAGCGGCCCGTTAGACCCGATCATTCCGAAAGGCCAGAAAGGCCACAGCTCACGAGGCATCATCGATGCTTGCCGGCCCTATGAATGGATGAGCGACTTTCCTCCAGTGGCCGAGTCAAGTCCTGAAGTGCGCAGGGCGGCAGAAGAGAAATGGGGCAAGCTCTTGGATGAGTAACTTAGTGGCACAGACTTTAGTCTGTGATGGGAATTTAGCTGCAGAAAAACACAGACTGCAGTCTGTGCCACCTGGGAGGCAGCGATGAATACCAGAATGATCTTTGTGAAGGTTGCCTCAGAGCAGATCAAACAAGCGATTGAGGAGTGGAAGCTGGTTTGTGCGCCGCTGATGATCTCTCAACCTGGATGTTTATCGGAGGAGCTGCTGGAATGTAACGAAGAGCCGGATGAATTTATCTCATTCTCGACCTGGGAAAGCATGGAAGCCATCCAGGCGTACCGTACAAGTGAGGCGCATGAACGTATCAAACACGGCACGAGAGGGATCAAGGCAGAAGTGACAGTCAAGACTTACAAAGTGGTGGGATAGCGTCGCGAAATACTCGTCGAAACAAGAAAGATGATTGATCACGCACAAGCCCTAACGCCCAAGGCCAGGGAGCTGAATCAAGTCGTCGCTGAAAGAGCTGAAACAGCTGGCAAAATTGCTGCGCCTGCTGATCGAGCCACGACGTCGTGGCGGACCTTCATTGGCCGCTTTCTGTGCGTCATTGTTCCCGTAGTCCTTTGGTTTGCTCCGCTCAATCTCGAGCCGATCATCAAGCATGCGCTCGCTATCACCTCTTTCATGATCATTGCGTGGATAACCGAAGCGATGGCTCATGCTCTCACCGGTCTAATCGGGTGTTTTTTGTTCTGGGCCTTAAGAGTGGTCAAGTTTGAGACCGCCTTCGCCGGCTTTGCAGACGAAACACCCTGGTTCCTGTTCGGCGCAATCTTATTCGGAATGATGGCGACGAAGTCAGGACTAGCACGCCGGTTGGCCTATTTGGTGATGGGTCGCGTGGGCCACAGCTATTCCAGGCTTCTCCTCGGGTTAATCCTCTCTGATTTCCTTCTTACGTTTCTCGTGCCTTCCGGAATAGCTCGCGTAGTCATCATGGCCGCAGTAGCGCTGGGGTTGCTGGAGGCATTCGGACTTGGTCCGGGCAGCAACGTCGGGCGTGGCATGTTTCTGATTTTGACTTATACGGCCAGTATCTTCGACAAGATGATCATTGCCGGCGCCGCCTCGATCACAGCGCGCGGGCTAATAGAGCGCGTGGGACATGTAGAAGTGCTCTGGAGCAAGTGGTTTTTGGCTTACTTGCCCTGCGATCTGATCACTATCTTTCTGGCCTGGCGTCTGACTCTTTGGCTGTATCCGCCGGAAAAATCGGAGTTGCCGGGAGGCGCTAACTACATGCGCGAGGAGCTGCGCAAGTTGGGTAAATGGAGTGGGCTGGAAAAGAAGGCAGCGGTGTTGATGCTGGTTGCCGTTGGTCTTTGGGCCACAGACTTCCTGCATCATGTTTCGCCCGCCATGATTGGATTGGGAATTGGCTTGTTTGCAGTGCTGCCGCGTTTGGGCGTGCTCGATATGGAAGATCTCAAACGACTCAACTACCTGCCAGTCTTTTTTGTGGCGACGGCGGTGAGCATGGGCGACGTGCTTGTGTCCACCAAAGCACTGGATGTTTTGACCAGTGTTCTCTTCGCCTGGATGGAACCGCTGGTGACAAATGTCTACAGCTCGACGCTTGTTCTTTACTGGACCGCATTTGTCTACCACATCTTTCTGGCGAGCGAAGTATCGATGCTGGGGACCTCGATTCCAATTTTGATGAATTTTGCGACCACAAATGGACTCGATCCGCTGGCGTTAGGAATGATCTGGACCTTTGCCTCAGGCGGAAAAATCTTTGTCTATCAGTCGGCGGTGATGATCGTTGGTTACTCTTACGGTTATTTTGACGGACGTGACATGTTGCGTGTCGGGATTTGCTTAACAGTTGTCGAGTCAATCTTGCTGCTCTTGTTAGTGCCGTTTTATTGGCCTCTGATTGGTATCTGAGAACAAAAACATGACAGATGGAACACTGATTACAGTGCTTGGACTCGGATTGACACTCGGACTGCGTCATGCGCTTGATCCCGATCACATAGCCGCGGTGTCAACTATTGTGAGCGAATCTCGGAGTGTGAAGGGGTCGTCGCTCGTTGGAACGTTCTGGGGTGCAGGTCACACTGTTGCGCTATTGCTCGCCGGTATTCTCGTGCTCGCACTCAAGTTTCAGATCTCCGAGCGGCTCGCGTTATGGCTGGAGTTCGGTGTGGCAGCGATGCTGGTTGTTCTGGGGAGCAAGTCCCTGTTCAAATCCGCGCGCCGCTGGAAAGTCCACGTTCATCGTCATACACATGACGGCAGCAGTCACGTTCATTTGCACCTGCATCCTCCCGGCGAGCAGCATACACACGGCCACCGCCATTTGATCGGCGTAGGATTGCGCCCGTTTGTTATTGGTCTGGTGCATGGGATGGCGGGCAGCGCGACGTTGATGATCCTGGTGTTAGCAACTATTCCGTCGGCAATTGGCGGACTGATCTATATCGGCATATTTGGGTTGGGTTCGATTGGCGGCATGCTTTTGATGAGTAGCGTCATCTCCCTACCGTTTATCTTAACAACCAGGCGCTTCAGTGCTGTAAGTCAATCGCTGCAGCTGATAGTGGGATTGTTTAGTCTAAGTCTTGGACTGTTTCTGGTTTGGCAATACGGTTTTCGCGAGCGACTTCTGTTCTGAAAGTCAGGGTCAAATGAGAAAACTATTAGCGAAATTTGTTAACGGCGAAATCTCACGGCGAAACTTCGCCGCTCGCATGCTCGGCTTGGGCTTCGGGATGATGACCGTTGAGTCGATTCTGGATTCGGTCGCAGTTGCCGGCGAATCCAAGCGTCATGGCCGGCCGAAGAGTGAGGAAACATTTCGAGCAGAGCCTTTCAGCGAGAAGACGCCTTACGAACAGTGGATGGCGAGCGAAGGTCTGCCGATCCATACTGGGTACTTCGTCCCGGACGTGCGCGCGGCGGAGGTCAAGACATGGAAGCGACTCGGTGTCAAAGGTGCGATGATCGACCTGGAAGGCGCTGAGGCCACTGATGGCGCTTACATACTCGAGATGCCTGCTGGGGCTACTACAAACCCCCAGCGTTACATGTTTGAGGAATCAATTTACGTTCTTGACGGAGCAGGAGAAACTACTGTCTGGCATGAAAACAGACCTAAGCAGACTTTCAAGTGGAAGAAGGGTACCCTCTTTTCGCCGCCACTCAACACCTGGCGCGTGCACAAGAACCTCGGTGGCGCTGAAGCCCGGTTGATCTCGTTTCACGATCTGCCACTGGTGATGGACCTCTACCACAGCGCTGAATTCATTTTCAATAATGATTTTGTTTTCCGAGATCGTTACGACAATCAGCCAGACTACTTCACAGTCAATCAATCAAAAATGAGGATTGCCGGCAGCGCCGCCACCTACGGCGAAGGTGAGAAAGGCGCCGTCGGTGTGCTCGACACAGGACTAATTCCGGATCTCAACGAGCTGCAACTGTTTGCCGCTCGGGCGCGAGGACTGAAGAACAAAAGCGCAGAGGTTGTTCTTTCGGACAACTCAATGCAGACCCATGTTTCGGAATTCGAGGTGGGCACTTACAAACGTGCGCACCGGCACGGACCAGGGTCTCATGTTTTGGCACTAAACGGGCAGGGATACAGCCTGATGTGGACGACCGAGACGTCGAAATACTCGGAAGCCCGCAAGCAGGTCCGCGTCGATTGGAAGGACGGGACTCTTTTCGTGCCGCCCGATAGATGGTTTCACCAACACTTCAACACCGGGAAGAACTCGGCAAAATACATGGCGACCACCTGGATCGGCGGTAAGTATTTCGTCAAAGCTGTGGGAGGTGGCGGACGCACTCATCGACTCAACACCGTCAGCTTTCATCATGGCGGCAACATGATTGATTACAACGACGAAGATCCAGTGATACGCGAGCTGTTTGAAGGAGAATTGCGGAAACATGGCGTTGACGTTCGCATGCCGGACAGAAAAGCATGACGTGAACTCGGAACATATACAGATATGAAACCAATAAAGGACTGCATCGAGGATTTCAGGCAAGGTCGTGTTTCGCGGCGTGAGTTTGTCGAGCGTGCGGCCGTGAGTAGCCTAAGCTTGTTTGCCGCTGCATCGATATTGCGGGAGCAGGCTCACGCCGAGGGTGAAGACGTTCGTGGCGATCATGAGCACGCTCACGGCCATGGGCACCAACAGTCCGGTCATCCGCATCACCATCACGGAGAGCAAAGACACCGCTCCGGCAAGCACCGTCGTAACCGGGACCAAACGAACATAAGCCCGTGGGAAGAATGGCTCAAGGCGGAGAACATCCCTGTCTATCGAGACTATCACATTGCTAACCTGCGCACGGTGGCGATTAAGCCCTGGCGCCGGTTGGGACCTGGAATCAATGGCGCCCATATCGATTTGGTCGGCAGCGAAGGCATCAATAGCGGTTACGTCTGCGAAATTCCGTCGCATGACTCAACGGTTCCTCAGCGTTACCTGTTCGAAGAGGTGGTTTACATCCTCAGCGGCGAAGGCGAGACAGTGGTGTGGAATCCCGATAGTCGCAGCAAGCAGTCAGTGCGCTGGCAGCAGGGTAGCGTCGTAGCGCCGCCCCTCAACGTTTGGCGGCAGCACTTCAACCGCGGCGCCAAACCGGTGCGATTCCTTTCGATGACCAATGCGCCGATGGTGATTGACTTATTCCATAGTACCGATTTCGTTTTCAACAACGATTACGTCTTTCGAGATCGCTACAACAACGAAGCTGACTATTTTGGCGCTGGTCCTGAAAAGATGTTTCACAAAGACACTGATGACGAAGAAAGCGAAATCAAAGGCGGCGTGCACACCTGGGACGGCGGTTTCATCCCCGACGTGCGCAAGATTGGACTGCGCCAAGTCAAAGAGCGGGGGGCCGGAAACTCTCGCATCGAGCTTCAGCTTGCAGACAACGCAATGCAGGCCCATGTCTCGGAATTTGATGTGGGTACCTACAAGAAGGCCCATCGTCACGGTCCTGGTTCACACGTCGTGATGCTCAACGGCCAGGGCTACACACTGATGTGGAAAGGCGGAGTCAAGTTTTCAGAGGCCCCGACACATCTGCGAATCGATTGGGAAGAGGGCAGCCTTTTCGTCCCGCCAGACGGCTGGTTCCACCAGCACTTCAATGCCGGCAACGACGCTGCCCGCTATTTAGCTCCCACGTGGGGTGGTGACGGCAAGTGGTTCATGAAAGCAGTTGGCGGCGGTAGCCGAACTCATCGCTTAGGTAAGACGAGCATTCGCAAAGGGGGAAACCTCATCGAGTATGAGGATGAGGATCCGGCCATCAGGGATATCTTTCAGGCGGAGCTGAGGAAAAACGGCGTCGAAATGCGCATGCCGGATAGAAAGGGAAATGAAGAATGAAAGACTTACTAGACGATCTATTCACAGGCGCAGTGACCCGCCGGAAATTCATCGAACGCGCCACTGCTGCTGGGCTGGCGCTACCGCTGTTGGGTAACGCACTGACTGACCACGTGGCGGCGCAGGGGAAAGACAAAACTAAAGCTGCACCAGCAAAACCGCAAAAGAAACCCGTTTACAGCCCCGCCAACATCGGTGGTGGCGGCCGAATCGAGCGAAATTTCTATCGCGATTGGACCGAGACTACGAGTGTGCCGAAGTTCGATGACCCTTATTCCGTCTTCGACGTAGTCAACCAGGAGGTCCAGTCATGGCCGGAGATCGATGGACGTGGTTTGTATCTGAACTTCACCGGCAACGTGCACATGGATGGCGTAATCTTCGAGATCCCGTCCGGTGCCGGGAAGGCCCTCGCGCCTCGTAAGAATTTCTTCGAACAAGTCTTCATCGGCCTGGGCGGTAACGGGTATACGCTTTTCGGAAACGGCGGCCGAAAGACCAAAGTAGAGTGGGGCGAAGGCAGTCTATTTGCTGGTCCACTGAATATCATGCACCGCCATTTCAACGGTGGCGCGAAACCAGCCCGCCTGCTTGCTATTACTTCCTTTCCCTTCATGTTACAAGTGTTCGGCAACCTGGATCTGATTGACAATCTCAACTTCCAATTCGACGATCGCTACGACGGCGCATCAGACTATTTCAGCAAGACCGAGCGCGTGCACAAGCGCTGGGACAAAACCAATTTCGTTAAGGACATTCGGACTTCGGAAGTCGTGCCCTGGCTTGAGAGGGGCGGCGATAACGCCAGCATTTTCTGGAATATGTCAGGCAACACGATTCTCGAGCCGCACATGTCCGAGTTTGAGGTCGGTACTTACAAGCTGGGCCATCGTCATCCTTACGAAGCAATTATTCTGACGCTTAATGGCAAGGGTTTTTCGATTGCCGGCAAAGACAGTTTGAAAGAGTCTGATTCCGTTAAGGTTGATTGGAAGGCGGGCTCGCTCGTCTCACCCCCATACTTTTGGTATCACCAGCATTTCAACACAGGCACAACCAAAGCGCGTTATTTCGCCATGACGGAAGGGGATTTTCCAAAGCGCCTGGGCATACCGTTGCAGGTTGAACAGATTGAAGCAGACCGCGAAGACCCTCAGATCAAGAAACGCTTTCAGGAGGAACTCGAAAAATCAACCGTCGCGAAGACCCAGGCAGAGGCGCACGACCATTCTGATGACCATCACCATGATCATGATGATGGCGGCGGGATCATGTTTACCCGGCAGGATTGGAAACGGAAATTGATTTAGGTAGGAAGGGTATGTCGAGACTGCTGGCCGCTGAACTAAACGAGGATCTATTGACGAGACTCGGCGGTAAGGACCTGCAGTTAAATGCAGACAAGGTGATCTTGATTGCCACCGTGGATTACGCAGGCCGCCCGCATCCGGCAATGCTTAGTTACTTCGAAGTTGTCGCCAGGGATCGCAGCAACATTCGCTTTGCAACATACAAAGACAGTAGCACCACAGGGAATATGCTGCATACCGGCAAAGCAACTATGTCGATTATCGATGAGCGGGTCGCATATTACGTCAAGGGTAGTGTCACAAAACTGGAAACTCAGATGCGTTGCGCGCCGCACAATGCGAAGCTCAATTTAAGGGTTGAAGAAGTTCTTGCCGATGAAGCAAACGAGGAATTCGAGCCGGGTGCTTATGTTGCTAGCGGTGTCACATATCGAAGTCTCAATCGCATGGATCAACTAGTAAAGGCGAGAGAAGTAATAGCTGAACTGTTGCAGGACTAACACGCATTTAATTGGCCAGGCTTAAAGACCGGAAAGGCTCCATTGATGGACGAGGCAAAACGCACAAGATTGATAGTTGGCATTACCGGCGCGACCGGCATTATTTTTGGCGTCAGAGTGTTGCAGATGCTGTATGGCTCTGGTGTAGAGACGCACCTGGTCATGAGCAAGTGGGCCGCTCGCACCCTGCTGCATGAGACACCTCATACGCAGGAGCAGGTGCAGCGGATGGCAACCCATAACTATCCGCTTGGCGATCAGGGTGCTGCGATCTCCAGCGGCTCGTTCGTTAAGCTGGGAATGGTGATCGCGCCATGCAGCATGCGGACATTGGCAGCCATTGCGAATGGTTTGGGAGATAACCTCATCCATCGGGCGGCAGATGTGATTTTGAAGGAGCGTCGGAAATTGGTGCTCGTCGTGCGCGAGTCGCCTTTTAACGACATTCATCTGGAAAACATGCTGAAGCTTTCACGCATGGGAGTGGTAATTCTGCCGCCGCTACCGGCGTTTTATAACCATCCGCAAACGCTCGACGACATGATTAGCCACATCACGATGCGGATTCTGGATCAGTTTGAGATCCATCTCGACGTAGTGAACCGCTGGGATGGCGCGATGTCAACAGATGGGCAACCGCGAATTGAAGGCAGGTGACCTCCCGGACTGATGGCAACTGAGCTTTACAAAACCCGCGACAAGATTGACGAGACCCTGGGCGCCGGCGTCAAGCGAGATGCTCTCGAAGGCCTCACAGTTCTTGAGTTTGGTGCCTATGCCGCAGGCCCTTGCATTAGCAAATATTTGGCCAATTTCGGCGCCACTGTGGTGCACGTTGAATCGAGGGAGCGCCCCGATGGTTTCCGGCTCCAGTATCCGCCTTTTAAAGACCAGCAGGTTGGGCTTAATCGGTCAGGCTGCTTCGCGTTCTTCAATGACTCGAAGTTCGGCGTGACACTGAATTTGAAACACCCGAAAGGGGTTGAGCTGGCATATCGTCTGGTGGGCTGGGCTGACGTTGTCATTGAAAACATGCGACCTGGCGTGATGTCGAGATTAGGGCTTGGGTATGAAGAGCTGCGCCGCCGTAAACCGGAGTTGATCATGCTCAGCACGAGCAACATGGGCCAGACAGGGCCTCACGCAACGCATCCTGGTTTCGGCTCGCAACTTTCTTCCCTGAGCGGATTCACCAATCTTATCGGAGAACCCGATGGGCCTCCTTATTTTCTGTATGGTCCATACATCGATTTCGTGGCCGTAGCCTTCGGCGGGATCGCCGTCCTGGCGGCACTCGATTGTCGCCGTCGTGAGGGGACCGGGACGTACATAGACCTGTCGCAGTACGAAACTGGGTTGCAATTCATAGGTGGAGCCTTGTTGGACTATTCGGGTAATGGCGTGATTGCCAGACGAGATGGAAACCGTGATCCAAACGCAGCGCCGCATGGTTGCTATCCCTGCAAAGACGGCGAATGGTGCGCGATAAGTTGTTGGGACGATGAGGAGTGGCAGCGGCTCTGCAATGCGGCGGACGGACAGTCCTGGGCTTCTGATTCTCGATTCGCCGTACTTGAAGCGCGAAAGGAGCACGAAAGCGAACTTAACGAGTTGATTTCTGAGTGGACTAAGAACCAGGAGGCGCGGAGATTGATGTGCCGGCTACAGCAACGTCGTGTGCACGCTGGTCACGTTAACACGGTGCGCGATCTTTTCTTCGATTCGCAGGTGGCCTTTCGCAACATCTGGCAGAAACAACGTCATCCGGAAATCGGAGAGCATTCGTATCGCATGGTCTCTTACGAATTGAGTGAAACACCGGGTAGGGTTCGCAGCCCAGCACCATGCCTCGGAGCAGACAATGAAAAGATATTTGTTGATTGGTTAGGCATCCCGCGAACTGAGTACGAATCGCTCAGCGCGCAAGGTGCGTTTTCCTAAGGTTTGTAAGCTATTAAAGAGTTTCAAGTTTTGCGTATTGCTGAGGTCGACTGAGCAGACAAAAGGAGGGAAATCATGGCGACGGTTCTGGCAGAGGATACTGAGAAAAAGACCAGGAAAAATATTACTTCCCTGAGGTCAGCGCTCGACTGGCTTAATTCCCAAGGCGACGTGTTAACTACGGACGTTGAAGTGGATCCCGATCTGGAGATCACCGGCGTACAGAAGCATCTGGATGGTGGTCCTGTGATTCTCTTCAACCGCGTTAAGGGTAAACCGCATGCACGTGCGATCACCAATCTGTTGGCCGACATGAACGTCGTTGATAAGTTGTTCAATTACACAACCTCGCAGGAGCGCACAAAGAGAATTGCCCATGCGATGACCCATCCCATCGCTCCGGTCGAGGTTTCGCGCGAAGAAGCGCCGTGCCAGGAAGAAGTAATCACCGACGATCTCGACGTTAACAAATACATCACGGCAATCCGTCACACGGCACTGGAGAGGGAGTTAACCATCGGCAGCGGCATTAGCTGCGTCATCGGCGACTATTTCAATGGCGGCAGCCACATCGGCTATAACCGAATGAACTTTCGTTGGGGCAACGTCGGTACATTCCAAGCATCGCCAGGCTCTCACATGTGGCAGATCATTACGGAGCACTACAAGGACGGAGCGCCGATTCCTTTGACGATGTGCTTTGGCGTTCCGCCCGCATGCACGTTGGTCGCGGGAGGTGGCTTTGATTATGTGATCCTTCCTAAAGGCTGTGATGAAGTCGGGGTGGCGGGCGCGATTCAAGGTAGTCCGGTAAACATTGTGAAGGCACGCACTGTTGATGCTTATGCCATCGCGGAATCGGAGTACGTTCTGGAAGGATTGCTGTATCCGCGCGATAAGCGCTACGAAACAGCGGAGTCGGAGAAAGCCGATACTCAGGGGAAGTACTACTTTCATCCGGAATGGGCGGGTTACATGGGCAAGGCCTACAAGGCCCCGACGTTTCATGTGTCTGCCATAACGATGCGAAAGCGCGAGAGTAGACCGTTGATCTACACCCTTGGAGTGCACATGTTGGACTGCAACAACATCGATACCACTCTACGCGAATCGGCTATTTACGAATTGTGCGAGCGCCTGCAGCCAGGAATCGTTCAGGATGTGCATATCCCCTATTGTATGACCGATTGGGGCGGATGCATCATTCAGGTAAAAAAACGCAACAAGATCGAGGAAGGATGGCAACGGAATTTTCTGGCGGCAATTCTTGCGTGCAACCAGGGAATGCGCCTGGCAATCGCCGTCAGTCCGGACATAGACATGTACAGCATGGACGACATCATCTGGTGCCTGACCACACGCGTGAATCCCCACACCGATATCATCAATCCCTTGCCTGGCGGTATTGGACAGACTTTTCAACCGCAGGAACGCATGACTGCCGGCGAGAAAGAATGGACCGCTTCCAATACTCGTTTCGAAGGTGGCATGGGAATCGACGCGACCGTGCCTTTCGGCTATGAGCAGGACTTCCATCGGCCGGTCTATCCCATCGATAAGGTCGATCCGCTCAAGTTTTTCTCACAAGCTGAATTCGACCGCGCAAAGCAGCGAATGCACGGCTGGGTTAAGGTGTTGGCGCGCACCGGAAGGTGAAGAAATTTCGGATTGCGAATTTCGATTGCGAATTTCGAGTTACTCCATTTGATTCTTCCAGCTTGGACTTGAAGAAGTGTCAGAAGAAAGCATCCATCCGTGATCCACGCAAATCCGAAATCCGAAATTCGCATTCCGAAATCCGCAATTCTATGAACTTACTTGGCCCGTATCGAGTACTTGACCTAACTGGTGAACTGGGTTTTCTGACCGGCAAGATCTTTGGCGACCTGGGCGCTGAAGTGATCAAGGTGGAGCCTCCCGATGGAGACCCATGCCGGCGTCGACCACCTTTTCTGCGGAATGGCAATGGCTCGCCGCAAGGCCTTTATTGGCTGGCCTACAACGCAAACAAACGTGGCATCACTCTCAATCTTGAAACCAGCCGCGGTCGTGATCTCTTCCTTCAAATGGCAAGGAAGGTCGATTTCATCTGCGAGAGTTTTCCGCCCGGGACTCTCGAAAAATTGGGTCTCGAATATGACCGGTTGAATGAAGAAAATCCTGGCTTGATTTTGGTTTCCATTACACCCTACGGCCAGGAAGGTCCTTATCGCGATTTCCTGGGCTCTGACTTGGAAATCATGGCGCTTAGTGGTGCGATGTCACTCGCGGGAGAAAAGAATGGCGAGCCGATGCGCGTTTCAATTCCCCAAGCGTCAATGTGGGTCGGGGCAGAAGCCGCGATGGGCGCGCTGACCGCCCTTAGCTACAGATCATTAACCGGAATGGGGCAACACGTCGATGTTTCGGCCCAGGTGGCCGTTATGTCCGCATTGGCACATGCGCCGGCTTTTTGGGATCTGAATCACATTAATCCAGACAGGGAGGGCGTATACATCACCGGGCGCAGCTTGACGGGCGCGCGAATGAGAGTGTTTTGGCGTGCTCGCGATGGCTGGATTAATTTCATCCTTTATGGTGGCGCCGCGGGCCGGCACACAAATCAGCAGCTCGTCGCGTGGATGGAAGACAAAGGAATGGCTCAAGAATGGCTCAAGAATATTGATTGGGACGTATTTGCAGTGACGAGCATCACGCAGGAAGAAGTAGATCGAATTGAGGCTCCGATCGGGGAGTTTTTCTTGACTCTGAGCAAACAGGAGTTCCTGGCTGGAGCAGTGAAGCGCCAGATTCTGGGCTACCCTGTGGCTACGGTGGAAGATATTTACACGGACGAGCAGCTCGACGGGCGACAATTCTGGCAGGAGGTTAAGGTGCCTGATTCAGACCTTACTTTGAGACATCCCGGCGGATTTGCAATATTCAATCAAGAGCGATTGCAGATTAGCCGCCCAGCACCGAGGATTGGCGAACACAATTACGATGTTTATGAAGACTGTTTGGGCTTGAGCCGGAGTGAAATTGAGGAGCTTGAGGCGGATGGTGTGATTTAGGACATCAGAGATGATGAGCAAGCTGATCCCGCGTCTAACATTGAGCGAATTAGATCCGCACCTTGCGGAAGTTTTGCGTCCAAAAGTTGAGCGACTGAAGTATCTGGGCGAGTTCTTTCAATGCATGGGACATCAACCCAAAGCCCTGATCGCTTTCCACGCTCTTACAGAAGATCTGAAAGAAGCGCTTCCGGACAATTTGACCGAACTCGTGGCGCTAACAAGCGCTGCAATAATGGGCAATGCTTATGAACGAATCCAGCATGAGCGACTCGCTCTCAAACTCGGTTTCAGCGAGGCGTGGGTGAGAGAAGTGCTTGCACTACGGGCGAATATCGGAAGTGAAATAACGGAGTCGGAAGTGTTGGTGCAAAAGCTCGTAAAAGGGATGCTCGCACGCCAGGGACACGATACAACAGAAGAAATGGAGGCGGTAATCGAGGCGATTGGCCACGAGCAGACCGTTGCGGTGTTAATGTTGACTGGTCGCTACGTAATGCATGCGTTGATCGCCAATTCTCTCGCTCTGGAAGCGCCTGTCAATTCTCCTCTGCTAGTCTAAATCATATGGGAGTCTGTTCTCCTCTGTGGATCTCCGAAGCGGAAGTTACCTCGTTGATGAACATCGGCGATGCCATACAGGCGTTGGAGCGCGGGTTGCTCGCTGAGGCTAACGGAGATGCCCGGAACATGGTCAAGACTCATGTTGGTTGGGGTGATGGAGCAACGCTACACGCAATTGGAGCAGTGTTTCCTAAAGCTGGATTTGCCGGAACCAAGACCTGGGCGCACACGAAGGCTGGGGCCAGTCCTTTGTTAGTTCTCTTCGACAGCGAGTCGGGAGCGCTGAGAGCGATAATCGAAGCCTTCGCTCTTGGCCAGATGCGTACGGCGAGCGCCTCCGGCTTAGCAACCCAATGGTTAGCAGTTGCGGGCGCTGAAGACTTCGCCATCATCGGTACTGGCAAGCAGGCGATCACCCAAGTAGCCGCCGTTTTGGCTGTGCGTCCCATTAGGAAGATTCGCGTTTTCGGACTTAACGAGGAACGACGGCGCGAGTTTGCCAAGCGAGTGGAAAGCGAGTTCAACGTCGAAACCATAGCTTGTAACTCAGCGGCAGATACCGTTGTGGGAGCACAAGTGATTACCCTCGTCACGCGCGCGACTGAGCCGGTGATCACCGCGGCTATGATCGCGCAAGGTTCACATATAAATGCAGTCGGTGCCATTCTACCCAACCGCGCCGAAGTTTCGCAGGATCTGATGCGACGTTGCAGCGAGATTATCGTTGACAGTGTCCTACAAGCACAACATCTTTCCCGCGAACTCATCGAATTCCTTGGTGATCCCGACGAGGAAGGATGGAAAAAGGTCAAATCGCTCGCGTGCCTGCTTTCTCAGAGAGAATCGCGCCGCCCGACGGATGACGTGACCTTATTAAAATCTTTGGGAATGGGGATTTCTGATCTGTCATTGGGCATTGAGTTGTACGGTAGTGCGTTGGCGAATGGAATCGGGCGTGAGTTTCCTCAGCCGAAAACAGCGCCACTTCGGCTAGACGCGGCGGGCCGGGAATGAACTGGCGTTAAGGAAGGAGAGTTGAAATGCCCGAAGATGCCTACAGCTTCGTTGACCGAACTGGCGCCGAAGCAACGACCCTGGAACTTATACCGCCCGTGGTCATTAAGAAAGAAGCGATCGACGATGAAATCGAACGACTTGCGACGCTCCCGGCCCCGCAAAACGGGCGTCGTGTCTCGCTTGTCGCTAATCCCTTGACTGGGTCCGGCAAAGGCCTGACGTACAGCACGGCCGTCTCTCTTTGCGTGCTAAAGCCGGGAGAAAGCACCAGGCCGCTCCGTCATAACGCTTCGCTCGTCGATTTCTGTATTCGTGGAAGCGGGCACGCCGATATTGGAGGCACACGAATTGACTTCAAGCAGTTTGATGTATGGACCACTCCTCCCTGGTTTGTCTATGAACTATTCAATGATACGAACGAGCTTCAGGTGCGGCTCAGCTATAGCAACTCAGCCTTGCTGGAGAAGTTGAATGTTTATGTGGTCGATGAAAGCCCGCAGGCGGATGTCCTAAACGAAGAGAAAGCTTCCGATCAGTCGACTAACCCAGCAAAAGTGAGCCCCTATGGAACGTTTCGCTTGAGTGAAGATGGCGCTTACCTCATGCCCTACGAAAAACTGATCAATCCTGATCACATCGAGGTTAAGCCACTGCATTGGCCTTGGGAAAAAGTCAGGGCGGAACTGGATAGATTGCGCGACTTGGGAAAGGGTTATGTCGGCCGTCGGCTCTATTTAATGTATGACCCAACAACCGGCCGGACCAACGGCACCACGCCAAGCTTCTTTGCCACGATTACGGTTCGCCCGGCGAATATTGTCGATAGACCCCACCGGCATGTATCAGCGGCGATAAACTACTACTTTCAAGGCAGTGGCTACAGCACTGTTGAAGGCCGTCGATATGAATGGGAAGCCGGCGATTTGATGTTGAGCGCACCCGGCTGGGCGATTCACAACCACGCCTCAAAGGATGAAAGCGTTTACGAGCTGACCATTCAAGATCAACCAATGCACCTCGCGCTGGGATCGCTGTTATGGCATGAAGACTTGAGTAGAGAACCGAAGTTGCTCGGACTGACGAGCGGATTTGTTACCAACCGCACGGGAGCTGCCGAAGACGGAACACGCAAATGATCGATCTCGAAAATGGTTTCCTCCGTGGTTCTTATACTCCGGTCATCACTCCCTTCCGCGCCGGCAAAGTTGATTTTGATAAGTACGCCCAATTGGTTGAGAGGCAGGTGAGGGAAGGCTCGCACGGAGTTTTGGTAGCCGGCACCACAGCGGAACCCAGCAGTCTAACAATTGAGGAGAGGAGCGATCTTGCCAAGGTAGCAGTAGAAGTTATTGCGAAACGGATCCCAGTCGTGGCCGCAACAGGATCGCAGTCGTTTTCCGAAACTCTGGAACTCACCCGGCGCGCGGAAAAAATTGGCGTGAATGCCGCGCTCGTGGTTACGCCATATTACATCAAGCCGCCGCAGGAAGGACTTGTTCAGTACTTTAGCGAGATTGGGAAACAAACTGCACTGCCGCTCATGATTTACCACATCCCCGGGCGAGCGGCAGTCTCCATAACCGCCGCGACCGTAGCCAGAATCGCCGCGCGGGTGCCCAACCTGGTCGGTATCAAGCACGCTGCAAACGATCTGGAATTTGTCACCGAGGTTCTTGTTCGTCTCGGTCCTGATTTTCGGGTGTTTTGTGGTTTGGAAGCTCTCAGCCTGCCAATGCTGGTAATCGGGGCCGCGGGCTTAATGAACGCGGTAGGGAACCTTGCTCCGGCGCGAGTTGCCGAGCTGTGCAACTGTGTCGCCCGCGGCGACCTCGCTAGAGCTCGTCAGCTCCATTTCGAGCTCTTCGAGCTCAATCAAGCAATCTTTCTCGAGACTAATCCCATTCCCCTGAAATACATGATGGCTCGAATAGGTCTGCTTGAGAACTGTGAAGTCCGTCTCCCGTTGACCCTCCTTGACGAAGAGCGCGCCAAGGTTCTCGACGATATCTTAGGTCGGGCGGGTCTTTCGTAGAAAGGAAGGGAACAACCTCGCGCAAGTCAGACCTTTTTCGTCAAGAATTAATTTTCTTCAATTTTTGGGAAAAACCTATATAATTGGCCATTGGTCAGTCCATTCGACCTTTGGATTAGTTTTGTTAGTGATCTGAGAGCAAACGGATGTTCGAGCCAGTCAAGAACGAAAGAATCTCCGACGAGATCTTGCGGCAAATAAGGGATGCGGTGCTCGGGGGCCGCTTCCAGGTTGGCGATCGCCTACCCAATGAGCGGATGCTGGCGGAGCAGTTTGCTGCCAGTCGGACTTCTGTACGTGAAGCTCTCCGGGGTCTTGAGCAGGAAGGTGTGATCTACATCAAGAAAGGGGTCAATGGTGGAGTATTCGTTGCCGATGCAGATCACCGTATGGTTAGCCGACCCTTCCAAACGCTACTTCAGCTGCGGAAGGTCACAATGGACAACATCGCTGAGGCTCGCCTGATCTTCGAGCCGGAAGCAGCGCGGCTAGCTGCACAGCGGGCCAAGCCGGAAGATCTTGAACAGATGAAGCAGGTCATCGAAAAGATGTCACGCGTCGTTAACGATGGCGAACTGCCCACTTCCTTCGACCTCAAATTCCACAAACTCGTCGCGCGCGCTGCGCGCAACCCGATTCTGGAAATGCTCTCGGAGTCGATGTTAGAGGTAGCGTCTCAGGTGATTACTGGCCTTCATCCTTCCATCGAAGTACTGGAACACGTGCTGAGACGCCACGAAGAAATCTTCGATGCCATTCGAACCAAAAACTCTGAGCTGGCCTTCTCCCTAATGTCTCAACACATCATCGATGTTCAGAGGCGTCTTGACGGCAGTGCGGCTCGAGACGGGGACAAGGATCGGTCCCCTCAGAACTAGATCAGCTCCTGATGATTCTGTCCACAAATTGGCCACACGAACAACTCACGGAATCCTGGCATTCATAGAGGGTCTGTCGCATCCCTCGAACCTATAACGTTACCCGCGAAGACCGTGACAGACTAAGCCTTCTCTAATATACTTTTTTCATCTCATTGCAATCGCGTGTAACGGACAACTCCTTAAAATCTCTGACCAGCCGGGGAAGAAAAGATGGTTAACAACACAAACCCCATCGTCACTTACCGTCAGATCGATCAAGCCTTCAATAGGAACCACGAAGCCGTCATGGAGAGTGCGCAGAACGAGGCGCTCAACGCGACGAACGACCCGCTGGAAGCAGCGATGATGATGGTCAGTCTTGGCAATGCCTTAAAGACCCTTGAGGCGGCGGACCGCGGCGCCGAATCTGTAGTGCTTTTGTCGCCCGAGCATAAAGCTGCTTCGCTTTTGCAAAGTTATCTCGCGGAACAAAGCGCTGCGGACGGCAAATTGGATCCGCTCGCCGCCGGCGGAGAGGAAGCCAAGTTCGATGAAAAGGATCTGGTCCGTTGGTTTTTCAGCTTCTTCTCCTGGTGGAAAGGAATCCGGCCGCACCCGTGGCAACCTGCGCCTGTTCTTCCGGATCCTTTCCCAGTGGGAGTAGACACCGTTCGCCTGGCGCTATTGGGTGATTGGGGGACAGGTCTTTATGGTGCGCCCGTCTGTGGATCCAGCATTGACAGCGATGCCGGCGGCTATCAAATGCTCTTTCATCTCGGTGACGTTTATTACTCCGGGGACTCAAAAGAAGTCAGTGATCGTTTTCTCCAGTTCTGGCCCACAAACGCGAAAGCTGTCCAGCCGCGCGCTGAACTCAAACCACGAAATGTACACTGGCGGGAAGGCCTACTTCGAGCAAACGCTCACGCAGTTCGGTCAACAGGCTAGTTACTTTGCCTTTCAAAACGATCATTGGCTGCTGGTCGGACTCGACAGCGCATACAACGATCCCGATTGGAAGTACGACAAGGCGCGCTTGACGAACGATCAGGTTTCGTGGCTGACGAACTTGGTCAATAGTAAAGGCACACGCAAATTGATTCTCTTTACTCACCATCAGCCGGTCTCATGGTTTGACCTGCAGAAAGGTGAAATGAATAACCAGTTGGGCTGGCTATTGAATGAGAAAAAGATCTTTGCGTGGTATTGGGGACACGAGCATCGCTGCATTCTTTACGACAAACATCCGACCTGGGGCTTTTATGGGCGCTGTGCCGGGCACAGTGGCTATCCGTATTTCCGCGACAAACTGGGCGCCGCTACAGTTGAGCTACAAAAAGCCGATATGAAGTGGCGTTGAATGCCCGCAGCCAATTTGGCGCCAGGCGGCTTAATTGTTGACGGTCCGAATCAATACAATCCCGGGCGAGGAAGAGAAGTATGGGGCGAACGGTTACATGACGTTGGAATTCAGAGATGACAAGTTGAATGAGATTGTCCACGCGCCGGACAGTACGCGCCTTTATGAAAGAGAACTGACTTAGGAGATTGCGCCATGACTGACGATCTCGAGCTGCGTCTGAAGAGGGCCGAACGTACGCTGCAACAGCATTCAGTAGACACGATCCTCAATCGCGTAAGGGCAATTATCGGCCCTGCGAACATGCCCTCAACCGAGCAGGGCCAGCTTGCTCAGCAAGCCCTGGATCAGATGCGGGCAATGAAAAAACCAACGCCGCAACAGCTTAACGCATTGGAGTATGTGATCCGCTTAATGCGTCCCGCGCCGCTTTCCCGATCTGGCACGTTGGATATTATGGACGCAGAACTCTCCGATGCGTTCCCTGATTGGAATACATTCCGACAATCCGTCAAGCCTTACCTTTATTCCATCGGTCGTATTGATTCGCTATCTACGCTCAAGAGCCTTGGCACAGGCTTTCTCGTGACTAAGGGTTTATTGGCCACTAATCGACATGTGCTTGAGCAACTCTCATACGGTACGAACATGCTGGAGAAGGGTCAGGGCGTGGTGCGTTTTGGCCAGGAATACGGCACAGCGGATATGCAGGGTCGGGCTGACATCATCAGCGTCGTCGCGGTTCACGACTCGCTGGACATTGCTTTGCTTGGTATTGAACAGCCAGACAACTTGCCTGAACGCAATCCGCTCACAGTTGAGATTAGTCCGGTAAAAGACGGTGATGCAGTAGTTGCGATCGGCTACCCGTTCGATGACCCGGCGCGAAATCCGCTCTTCATCAATGCCCTCTTCGGCGGCAAGTTTGGTGTCAAGCGCGCCGCTCCGGGTGAAGTTTTGAAAAGTGGCGCACCATCCATCTTTCACGACTGCTCGACCCTCGGTGGAAACTCCGGTTCGCCGATTCTTTCAATGAAGACAGCGCGTCTGGTGGGCCTTCATCGCGGTGGTTTCTACATGTATCGCAATGAGGCTATTGATGCTGGTTCGCTGGAGCAATTCGTGAGGCAGCATGCTTAACGCTCGAGAGGAACCTAGTCAAGGCCGAGAGAGCAAGAGCATTCATTATCGCTATTGAGGATTACGAAACACTGCCCAAGTTGAGTGGCGTAAACACTGACGCCAATGAGTTTTATACGTGGCTTGTCAAAAAGAAAGGCCTCGCGGAGGATTCCATCTTTGCGTGTGCCGACAAGCAACAGTGTTCCTGGGCGACGAACGGCACTAAAGCCACCGAAATTACCAACGAGCTCTTTAACCTTTGGAGGAAGGTAACGGATTGGGGGGATGCTGGAGTTGCGACCACGGAGTTTTTTTTCTACTACTCCGGACACGGATTCGCCAATACCAAAACCAGTAACGATAAGCCCGTAGATCACTTAGTCGCCTCAGATTTCCAGAATGCCATTATGTCCGGCGACAAATGTCTTGAGTTTTACAAGATCAAAGAGAGTCTATATCGGTCGCTCGGCCCGGTTACGCATTATTACTTCATCGACGCCTGCCGCAATACCAACAACGACGTAAAGCCCACCGGGTTAAGCTTCAATCCTCCGCAAGCGACGAACGGGTCAACAGGCGCAAGCTTTTGGCTGTTCTCGACCGCTAGACAAGAGGTGGCGGCGCGCGACAGTGAATTCGCGCGCGCCCTGGTCGAGGGCCTGGGGGGCGCAGGCTCCGCCGCTGATTGGTACAAGGCCAGGTTCTGGGTCATGTTCCAAAACCTCTGCGAGTACGTGGATAGGAGAATCCAAAAACGTAGCGCGCAGCAGGTTGATGCGGATCAGGAAGGTAAAGGCCGAGGTTTGATTCTGGAAGTGAAGCCCGTGCCAGAATACGAGTGTCAGATCGTTATCGATAATGCCAAACCTACGGACGAGTTTACTCTGTCAATCAGCACTCAGGGCAGTCCGCCTGACGAGATTGAGTTCAAGGGCGGTTCGTACAAGTTTCAAAGGGCGCCCGGTTACCACAACATAACCTTGACGCACACGACCGCCGAGGTAGTGCAAAAAGAGCCGCCGCCGTCTGACGAAGGCGTGAGCTTGTTCGAGAATCTCGCAATGCGGTTTGAGATGGATACGGTTGCTGCCAGGCGAGAAGTGTCGGCAGAACGGGGACGGGTGTCACCCAATGCCGACGTAATGTTCACGGCCTTGCCAATGGACGAAATTCAGCTCGAGAATCTGGGCAGCGGCTTTGTGCGAACTAAGACCGGCACGTTCGAAAGCGAGGTGGAGCCTGGAGATTACCTGATCACGCTGCGCCAGAGCGGTCGAAGGATCGGCAGCAAGAGATTAAATATCAAACGCGGCGCGATGCTGACCCTTGATCTGCGCGACCCTGAGCTTAATCTGGTTAGTGTTCAACCCAGTCCGATTCGAGATCAATGCATCAATGTGATCGCACAGCATCAAGACCCACCGCTGAGGCGTCTCTCACAAACTCTGGGACCTTTGTCCACCTGGGACCTCAGTCTGGTGCTTTCGCTGCTCGGCGCGTCGCGTATCGTTTCCTCTGCCAATGACTTTCCGCTGCTTAGCCAGTTACCACTTACAAGTTTCACCGGTTCGAAGCCGGCCGACTCTCCGGTCTATGTACTGGCCGGCTTCGAGAAATCAAAAGGAGAGTTCGAAGTCGGGGTGAGCGACGATGAACACGTCGCCTGGCAGGAGATGTCGAGGGTGGCATCACTCGGCATTCATGAAAAGCTGATTCCGGCTACGCCTGGGGCCCATCTTGTTTCAATCAAGATTCCGAAACAGCCACCAATCACTTACGCGACTCATTGTCTTCCGAATCGCGCAACTCTCGTTGTTTTCACCGAGGACATTGATGGACGCCTGACTTTACACCAATACATTCTGCCGATTCGGGTTCTCTTTGGCTTTTTGGAGTCGAGGGTGCTCGAGTATCTGCAAAACGACCCACTTGAAGTGGTGCGCCTGATGTTTTTGGCTCAGATCCAGTTCGCACGCAAGCGTCCCGTATTCGGTGAAGGAGGTGGACCAATTCAATATGCAGAGACACTACTAGATGGGAAGTGGCTTGATCCGATCATGTCTTTGATTGGGGCTTATCAGTTGATCCGGCAGGGCGTTTTGAAGGAACATCCTAATCTACTAGACCTAATGCTGCAGAACCTTCGTACGTTTTTTGGAGGACTACCCGACACGGAGGCTATCGCCAAGGTGATTGGCCAACCCTGGACCATGCCAAATGCTGCTCCGTTACTGCTTGAGAGTGTTCTTGCTTTCGACGAAAACCAGGAACAAAGAATGCTGCCACTAGCTTATGATCAAGTGGATTACGGCAGCGCCTGGACCTCTTGGCGCGACATGGTTAAATGACTCGATTTTGGTTGGGGCGGGGACGACGACTCTTGAGGACACAGTCTTTGGCGGAGGTCGTTGAGGTCGCAGCCGGAAGTTCTTGATATGAATGGTCGGGGCGAGAGGATTCGAACCTCCGACCTCTCGGTCCCAAATCGCAGTTGCGGCAAAAACGTAAGTTCTTGCCTTTTCAAAAGTTGCAGCCACCAAGGATTTACTAAGGTTTTTACATCCCGTCCCCATTCGTTGCCATCGCGTATACGTGATGTGCTGAGAATTTTGTCCACAAATTGGCCACACGTTTTTGGCACAAGCAGCAGAAACAATCGAGAGGCCTCAAGCCTACCGCTTGAGTTCGGGCGTGATGATCTCGATCAACTGCCTGGCATTCACAACCAACGTCTTCCGATGCTTCGCCGGAAAATGCCGCGTGTTTCCTGTTACAAGGTAATCGGCACCGGCAGCTTCCGCGCATTCCAGAAATCTGTTGTCATCCGGGTCGGGCGAGACCGAAAGCGTGAGGGTGGGCTTCACGTTCTTTGCTCGCTTCTTAATAAGCCGGAGAGACTGCGTGACTTTCTTGGAGTCGATTCTGAAGCGAGGTCGGCGCAGGACTTCTTCGTACTCTGCCAAAACGTGGGGTGAGACGTAAAGCTGCAATTTTGATGCGAGAGCTAGATCCAGGACAAAGGCCTCCAGACCGCCGGCCTTGAGGTGCGCGGACACAACCACATTTGTGTCCAGCACCACCTTGGTGAGCCGCATTAGAGCCGCTTCTCCCGCCGATACGCCGCGATCTCCTGATCAATTTCGCGCATCGTTATCTTATCAGTGCCCGAGTCCTTGCTTGCTGCCCGGATCGCGGCCAACACTCCGGGCTCCGGAGCGACGTTCGCTAGAAAGTCTTCGATACCCATAATGACGACCTGAGGCTCGCCGCGCTGGTCCACTACAAATCGTTCGCGTCCTTTCTTGGCGCGTCTCATGATTTGAGTGAGTTGCGTTCGGGCCGTCAGGGCCGAGACTACTCGTGGTGTAGAACGTTTCTCCATATCACACAGCTCTCTTTCAAATGGACTATTTGAACACGGCCTCTCAGCGCTCGCAGAGTATAGCATTGTTAAAGGGACTTCTTCATTCACCTGCAAGACGGAGAAGTGTGAGCCTCTCCCCATTCGTTGGACAAAAAACCGGCTTGAATAAGATAGTGTCCGGCGCCGTTTTCAAACGGGGGGAGGCAGCTCCCCTTATGGACCCTCCAGCCGTAGCGAGGAAGGCAGTCAAGGGCGACCCGAACTGTTTTGTAGTTTGCGGCGTTCATCGGAGCGAGGCTTGGCGAGCGCAGACCCTTGACGGCCTCCGCAGCGAAGGCTACTCCGTGCACGACTAAGCCCCGTCCTGTTTCACTGACCATTGCGATAAACCTTCGCCAGCATCTGTAGCCCAGCGCCTGGTGCAAGGGTTCGTCATTAGAGAACCTTAATCGGCCATCACCTCTCGCTCCGCCAATTCAGCTTTGGTTGGCTCCAGTTGTTCCATGCTTTACCCTCGCTTTCCAGTAGGCGCTGTGTGAATCCAGACCAACGGTTCCATCACGCCTAGCTTACCGTCTTTTGGACCATCTACGTAATAGCAAAATGAATGGCCCGAAGTAATATCGTAAACCAACTTTGTCTGATTTGGGGCAACTCCCAATTCATAAACAAAAGGAACCGCGCCACGTCCGAGAAAGAATTGAAGCTTGCACCATATTATTTTCTCGTTTGCGCGAGCAAGAATAATATGTCCAGAAGTGCCAGGGGCGTAGCCCTCTTTGATTTGAATGACTTGTTTCTGCGTCCAGCGAACAAATTGTGAGATATCACCGCCGTCAGTTATGAATCCCCGGATGCCGACAAAGAAATCTTCGTCACCCCGGAAATTGCGAAAATGTTTCAGGATGTAGTGAAAGCCAATCTTTGCTATTGCTCGAAAGTATTTGTCAGTGACTTCAAAACTGGTTGTGGTGTAAGTCGTTCCCGTCATCGGCAATTCTTCCCACTTTGATTTCTCTAGGATTGGAAAACAAGAGGTAAGCTTTTCTACCCCTCCCTCTCTTCTGGGGTTGCAATGACATTCACTTGCTTTAGTTTGCCGATTTCCAAAGCGCCAACCTTAGCTTCTAGTTCCTGGGGTTCTCTCATGTTGCCCAAAAGAATATGATGAAGCTCTCCTGACTCAGCCGTGAGGATGATTTGGGGCATGTAGTCAATTCCTAATTTGCCGTCTGCCCCGGTACTCCTGACCAACTGGAAATGAACTTCTTCATCACCGCCGGGAATATTTCCTTTCATCCGAAGGGGACTGGCACCGCCGCTGCCGCGCAGAAAGTAATCCACAGTTCCTTTGTGAGATTTCTTGCCCTTGATGTCCAGGATTTGCCTGAAGTAAGCAATATCTCCACCCCGGCAAAATTGTTCTTCTAACTCCCTGCCGCATCGTCCATTACAGTCCTCGCAAATCCTGTCGTCTAGCGTCTCAAACCCAGCGAACGTACCAAGGCACTCCGGCAAGTAGTGTTCTCGACTGAACTCTTTAACCTCCCCGCAATAAATGCACTTTCCGGCGGTGATGACTCTCCGCGCCAGTTTCACAACTCGCATGATTAAGCGGAATGTTAGCACGGACAAACAGGACGTGAATCGGGAAGGCAAGAAAATCATCAATTTCCAAGAGGCGACCGAAGTCCCGTCTTCCCTGGCACCGAAGGCAGTGTGGTCCGCACCATCGCACGCGAGCACTCTGCGCCTCTCCCAAATCGTTGGACAAAAAAACGGCTTGAATAAGATAGTGTCCGGCGCCGTTTTCAAACGGGGAGCGGCAGCTCTCCCTATATACCTTCGAGCCGTAGCGAGGAAGGCAGTCAAGGGCGACGCGAACTGTTTTGTAGTTCGCGGAGTTCATCGGAGCGAGGCTTGGCGAGCGCAGACCCTTGACGGCCTCCGCAGCGCAGGCTACTGCCGTTTGCTGATAGTGTGAAGCGCCTAAATGAACCTCACGGGAATTCTAAGTCTCGCCCGCGGCGGGGCGTTAGCGAAGCGAGCAATGCGAGCCGCGGATGCTATCGCTTTTTTGATGCGCGCGAGTCGCCTGGTTACGGAATGCCCGACTATAGGATGACCGTCCGATCGTGCTTAAGCGTCACTTCACTCAACACTTTCACCCAACACTTGACATAGAGCGAGCGCGGCAATACGTTCTCCGAGCATTTGCAAAACACTGAATGGAGTTATGACGTAGAATCGACATGCCACCAGACATTGACATCGGAAGAAAGCGATTGACGCAAGTCTTCCGGTACCTCGAGGCATTAAACCAAAAACGGAATCCCGTTAAGACTCAGATCTCAGAGCAGCCATGGGTCTTGTGGTACCACGATTTTCCGGCACATGACTCCGTACGTCGAGGAGTTTTGAACTTTGCTGACTCTGACGTATCCGAAGACGATGACGCGAGTTCTCCCTCGTCCTTAGCTGGCGATGATTTTCTCCTCAGAGTTAGGAGAGCCAAAATCTTTCAACCGCGCAATCCTCCTCCCGGACTGATTAATTGGCTTCAGCCGGGGTGGGACGATCCCTTCAAAGACGCAACTCCGATAAGGTCGAAGAACGTCCCAGGGGAAGACCGTGACGACTCAATAGAGAGATTTGAGGATGACGATCGACGCGTCAACAACTTCGCCAACTGGGTAGCGATTCGCAATGAGTGGGCGGCCAACGAAAGACCAGCGCGCAATGCCTTGAAACTTTTCGACAGGCTGTATGAACTTTACGGCAGGATCGAACGCGAAGCAGAACGCTACGAACTCGTTGTAGGTGACGGGCTACTTAGATGGAATCGCGCGGATTGTGGAATCCATCACCCCGTACTTCTGAAAAGAATCCAACTTCAGTTCGACCCGAACATTCCTGAATTTATTTTTCGAGAAACCGATCATCCGGTTGAGTTATATACCACGTTGTTTCGCGCGATGATGGATGTGGACGGCAAACTCATCGGAAAGATCAACGATGAGATGGAGCAGGGCGGCTATCATCCGCTTGAAGAAGGCGGAACTAATGGGTTTTTGAAGAGCTTTGTTCAAAGGCTTAGCGCTCGCGGGGAATTCGTCGAGAGAGATACAGCCCCAAGTTCTTTTGAGTACCCTAAGATTGACCGAGATCCCGTCATCTTCCTTCGTGCAAGGACTCTTGGTTTCGCTAAGGCAATCGAGGCCATCCTTGTGGATCTTCGAACGACGGCGTTTCTTCCATCGTCCTTGCTCAATGTCATAGGGGTCGAGACTCTTCCAACGGATTACGACGACGAGAGTGCTTCTGATTCACTCGACCTCGGCAACGAAGATGACAACGTCCTCCTGAGCAAGCCTGCCAATAAGGAACAACTTCAGATCGCCCAACGTCTGGAAAAGTATCAAAGTGTCCTGGTTCAGGGCCCGCCGGGGACAGGCAAGACCCACACAATTGCTAATCTCATAGGCCACCTCCTCGCTCAAGGTCAATCCGTCTTAGTCACTAGCCATACAGATCAAGCGCTGCATGTCCTTCGGGAGCAGGTTGACGGTCAGTTACAGCCACTCTGCGTTAGCGTCCTCAGAAACGATGCGAAGAACCGTGAGCGACTGAAATCCTCGATTACCGGAATCGTTGAGCGCACGACCGAAGATGTTGAAAGCCTAACCCAACGCGCTAATTCTCTGTCAGTGGAACGCAAGCAGATCCTGTCTCAGCTTCGCGCGGCTCGACAGGAACTGCTGCACGCTCGCACAGATGAGTACCGTGACGTTATCGTCGGAGGCCGAGGCTACCCGCCGTCGGAAGCCGCCAGGAAGGTTAAGGCGGGGAACGATGTCCACGACTGGATTCCGTCGCCAGTGAAACTTGGATGCAGCCTGCCACTTGAGGCGGGTGAGTTGATCGATTTATATGAAACGAATCTCTTGGTTTCGTCGGACGATGAAACGGAACTGGCTTGTATCCTCCCAGAACCAGAAAACCTGCTGACGCCGAAGGTGTTCTCAGAACTCGTATCAGACTGGTCCGAGCTTTCAACGCGGAATTTGGAATTCAAAACCGAACTATGGCAGTCAGGTGTGGACGCCATAGGAATTGAAGACTTGCTCGAGAGATTGATAGCGGCGGTAGAACCCCTCGATCACGAAAACTCTGAGAGATGGATCATCACGAGCATCGGCGCGGGCAGCGCCGGAGGGAAGCTGAGGGAGACCTGGGAAGTCCTTTTGCATCAAATTGAGAGCACGGTCAATGAAGCGAATGGCGCGCAAGAGGTATTACTTCGTTTTGCGCCGAGACTTCCCGATGACATTGAGTTGACGAAAGCCTCAGACACTCTTGACGCAATCATTGGTTACATCCAGAGCGGCCGAAAACTCGGTCGCTTGACATTAATCCTACACTCCGACTGGAAGCAGATAATCTCTGAAAGCCGAATAGGAGAAACAACGCCTTCGCGAGTTGAGCATTTCGAAGCGCTTAGAACGCTCGCAAGGCTCCGCATGTCACGGCAAGTCTTACGTGATCGTTGGACAAGACAGATGGCTCCGCTCGGGGCCCCAAGCGTTGATGTTCTTGGTGAGTCGATTGAGAAGCTGTGTGTTCAGTTCATTGAGCCGATTACTCGGCACTTGGATTGGCGAAATACAACATGGTTACCTCTTGAGGACGAGCTTCGAGATCTTGGGTTCAAATGGTCCGAGTTCTTCCAAGAGATACCCACGAGTCTCAACGTTTATGGTGACCTCGTTCGATTGCGAGATGGGGTAAAAGAACACCTGCCATCGATATTCGCTGCGAGAGTGGGACTGTTGCGGCAGTTCGACATTGACGTGACCCTTTCCGAATTAGAAGAGACATTGTTTGGCTTCACCGAGGAAGCCGGTGGAGCCCGAGTGGTTACTGACCTCCTGGACGCAGTAAGAACTCACGACCCTGAGAGCTATGAACGTTCGTACGCACGATTAATTGAACTTCATCGGAAAAGCAGCGGCCTTCAAAGACGAAGAGAACTCTTAAAGCGCGTTGAGGCGGTTGCCCCTGCCTGGGCTTCTGCTCTCCGTACGCGCATTCCACCTCACGATTCCGGTGCTCCGCCGGGAGACTTCGAAAAAGCATGGCTCTGGCGACAGTTGAACGACGAGCTTGACCGCCGCGCCGCCATTTCGATTGAGGCCTTGCAAGCGAAGCTCGAACGATTGGTTCTCGATCTTCAGAGAATAACTACGGAACTGATTGAATACCGGTCATGGGCCGCTCAAGTGCGACGAACAGGTTTGGCGCAACGCAAGGCATTAGTAGGTTGGCTGCTGCTTAACCGGAGGATTGGATCAGGAACCGGACTAAGGGTTCCCAGGCTGCAAGCTGAAGCGAGAAAGACGATGGAGCAGTCTCGTGATGCGGTTCCGGTGTGGATCATGCCTATGTCCCGAGTGGTGGAGAATTTCGATCCGACTGCTGGCCTCTTTGACGTTGTTATTATTGATGAAGCAAGCCAGAGTGACGCGATGGCATTGATCGCGTTGTACATGGGCAAGCGTGTTGTTGTGGTCGGAGATGATGAGCAAGTTAGCCCGGAGGCAGTCGGCGAACGCGTGTTAGAAGTACAGAACCTAATTGATCAGCACCTGGAGGGGATACCCAACAAGGAACTATATGACGGCAAGATGTCCGTTTACGATCAGGCGCTGCAGTCCTTTCGTGGTGCGATCGTCCTCAGAGAACACTTTCGCTGCGTACCCGAGATTATTCAATTCAGCAACTTTCTTTCCTACGACGGCAAGATTGAGCCTTTGCGTGATCCGTCCGGAGTACGGCAACGGCCGCACGTCATCGAGTACTGCGTGCCCGGAGCAGTGGCTTTGAATAAGATTAATAAGGACGAAGCGACCACCGTCGCGTCGCTAGTTGTCGCTGCGATCGAACAGCCTGAATATGAAGGCCAAACATTTGGCGTTATTTCTCTGGTTGGAGAAGACGAAGGTGGACAATCAAGAGAAATACAAACTCTCCTTACGAAAAATCTTTCGCCGGTCGAATTCGTGAAAAGAGAAATCCGTTGTGGCAACGCCGCAAAGTTTCAAGGCGGAGAGAGGGACGTAATGTTTCTCTCCATGGTGGACAGTCCCGGCGATGGTCAACTGAGGATAAAGAGAGAACCTATTTTCAAAAAGAGATACAACGTTGCCGCTAGTCGTGCGCGTAATCAAATGTGGGTTGTTCACTCGCTTCAACCGGATCACGATTTGAAAGAGGGAGACTTACGACGACGCCTCATTGAGTTCGCACGCGACCCTCAAGCGCTAGTAAGGGCATTTGAAAAAGAAAAGAATCGGACAGAGTCAGAGTTTGAGAGGCTTGTGCTCAAACTTCTAATTGCTGCTGGTTACAAAGTAGCATCACAGTGGAAAGTTGGCTCGCATAGAATAGATCTCGTAGTGAGTGGCGGCGGCAAAAGACTTGCGGTGGAATGTGACGGTGACCGTTGGCACCCGCTCGACAAGCTAACGGAAGATATGGCTCGACAGGCTCTTTTGGAAAGACTTAGGTGGAAGTTCGTCCGTATTCGTGGAAGTGAGTTTTTCAGAAACCCGCACAGCGCAATGCAACCGATCTTCGACAAGCTGTCCAGTCTCGGTATACCTCCTGAACTTTCGAGTGCCGACGCTACGGCGAACGATTCTGTTGACGACGAGTTGAAGCAGCGTGTTATTCGCCGCGCGGAAGAGATACGTCAATCATGGATTGAAAGTGATGTCAGTTCGGACTCCCAAGAATCGTCGTCCGCAACCAGCGATCAACGTTCATCTGATGACGGGACTTTAGATAATCCCACTCCGCCCGCCAATAGCCAGCCTAATGGTGATCGAACTTACTCAACCGGTGATCTGTTTGGGGGATTGTCAACCGAAAACCACGAGCCTCTTGAACAGGGACCCGGAGATTCCCAACGACCGATCGAGCAAGTTTCGCTAGTAGAGATACGCCGTGCTCTTGCAAGCTTGCTATCGAATGACACGGCGATTGAGAGAACAACACTGCTGACAAAGCTGTCGCAGAATCTCGGTTACCGAAGAATGGGGAGAAAGATACGCTCTAGATTGAACAAGGTGATCTATCGCGAACTTCGTGAAGGGCGGTTAGAGATGGATGCGTATGGAAAGGTCAGGGGCATGCCCGCCGCAGAGTGATTGATCTTAAGCACCAAGCGTTACGTGCAACTTTTCCGAGCGATCGCCGCGATAGTACCGGTTAGTGGTAGCCGCGCTAAGAGTGCGCGTCTTTGCCGGTCGTCGCATTACCGAAAAGGTTTCGTGTGCCCCGGTCCATTATTGCCCCGAACCTGTTATTTAGCTCGTCGTCTTTCCGCTTTCTAAACTGTGGAAAGTACTCCAGCAGAAAATCGTACCACGTCCATCGATAGCCAGGATCGCGAAGTGCTCGGGCGTTGAGGCACTGCTCAAGAGTGAAGTCACCTTCAACTAAGTTAGCCATCATTTCTTCAAGGGTATCAATATCGATAACTGCCAAGGGCGCTACTTCCACGCCCCTCGATACGTTCTTGCAAGCCAACAAGCGAACGAATCGAAGACTCAACATTTCCTCTA
Organism: Pyrinomonadaceae bacterium; assembly: GCA_050748205.1. Classification (GTDB taxonomy): domain Bacteria; phylum Acidobacteriota; class Blastocatellia; order Pyrinomonadales; family Pyrinomonadaceae; genus PSRF01. Next base: position 31,664 of record JBOGOU010000369.1, read on the forward strand.
TGGCTGAGAAGCGCAAAAACGATTCTCGCACGACCAGGACAGGAGTTATCTTTTCGATCTTTGAGTGTGAGTTCTGCAGTACTCGATTGAGTTCTTCAATCTGATCGCGGTCGGATAATGGTTGACGAAATAGGCGCTCGATGTGCTTGGCTAATTGGACCACACCTTCATTCGCACCAAACTTGGCATCCAAGTCCTTCTCAAAGGCTCTCACTCTCCCCCCGTATTTGGCTTCAATCTTCATGAAGCCCCCTTTGTATTCAAGCGCAATTAGATGGTTCCCCCTCAAAAGCATTCCGTCGAATGAAGGTTCACGCGTTTGATATCTCGGTGACGGAATAAAGGCACCATCTGACGCCGAAATTTGCTGCAAGAGTTGATTCACATATATCTCGAACAAGTACCCGAATCCTTGCAACGCCTTTCCTCTATCTTTGCCTTTAAGACTGTCCACGATCGTCCAATAGATTCCAGAACTCAGTTTCTCAACCAGGAAACAAAGGTCGGCACACACGATCATGTCACCTTCTAGCTCAAGCTGTGGCCGCGAGCGGAACTTCACGTAGTCGAACTGCTTTAGCAGTTTTCTGTCTGTTTGGTTGAAGAGAGCCTTTGCCTCATGAAGACTTATGCAGTCGAGCGACAAATAGCGATTGAATTCCTTCTGGTTAACCAGACTTCCTTTCAGGAAATCATAGCGCCGGAACATGAAGAGATTCGGATTCTCGAGGAGTTCCTCATAAGTCCGGGCAAGCAAGGATGAGATTACAGAGATAATCATCTCCCTATAGATGTCGAGGGAAAGGCCTGTGGCCCCGAGGAAGCCACTGGCAATATCAAACCCTTTAAGCTCCTGCATTGCATGCGCTTTCATTTCTTGGGAGTTTAGGATTTCAGAAAAGATAATCTCTGCACGCACGACTGCTTGTTCGAGCCTGGGTGGGTTGTAGAGTTCAATCATGGGCGCCATCTGCAATCCGATATGCCTTCGCTGTTTGATATCAGTGCCTTCGCCAGCTCGTCGCTCCTCTTTGGGCGAGACGAGGTGGTCATTCATCATTAGGCAACACCTACCGAGTTCATAGCCGCCTGGGGTCTTCCCTTTAGTCATAACCAACGCTTCTTCGCGGCCCAGCAAGACGCACAAACGTAGAAGATTGAGTATTGATTGCCGGAAGAAAATCGGACGCTCGTCTAAGGCCTTCAACAGATCAGGCGCTATATAGTTTGCTCGAAGCACTTCCTCTAACCTTCGCTGGCTCTCACTTCCATCACGAAGCATTCTCTGGCGACCAAGCAGGACATTGATCCTAGATAGCGTGAAAATCACATCTGATAACTTGAACTGGCGCAGCTTTTTCTTCAAGGTGGCAAGATGCGGCCTTTGTCCAAAGAGATCGGAATGCCGAAGATAAATATGACCTTGCATATTGCTTGTTGGCTCCTACTTCGTCGAGCATGTCGCCCGTAGGAATTCCGGGTCCCAAACCGTGAACTCATAGGATCAGCTCAATGGCCTCCTCCACCAGTGCCTGAGATGGTGCGTCTTCTTTTCCCGGTAAGGCAGTGATGATGGTTGAATGCGAATCATGCTCTAAGGTTTGTGCCGTAGACTGTTTACTATCGTGGGACGCCACCGCCGCAGGAGTTTGTTTCTCACGATCTCGGGCAAGAGCGGCTAACGCACGTTGCTCTTCCTGATACTGATTGTACATTTTGACTCGGCTCGGATCAGCAAGAGGTGCGACAGCAAGTAGTTGTTCTCTAGCGGTCTCCATCTCGCTAGGTAACGAATTCTTGAGCTGCGTCACCTGCCATGACTCGCGCCCTTTGAGCAAGTCCGCTTGAGTGTCGCTAAGCCGCTGGCTCGGGATGTTACGCTTCTGTCGGGCATCGTCATAGATGTGGTCCAAGAGGATCGCCTCGCGCACCCTCGACTCGAAGGAATATAGTGGTTCTAGCGCCGCCCCGGTCTTGGCGTTATCGCGATCGCCGCTTTGTTGAAGGTGCTCGACTTCCGTCCTAGTGACCGCCGCAAGAATGTCGCGTTCGCGTTCCATGTAGAGACGGTTAAACCGCACGCTGTGGGCCAGCCGGCCAAGCTCTTCATCATTCAGGCGCGATTCCTTTAGGGGTTCCTTCGTGGCCACGAGCTTTTCCTCGGGGTTAGTCGCATCTGCCCGTTCCGTCCGCGCCGATGGGATGTTGGGAATTGGCAAGGTGAGTTTGGCAACCCGCTCAACTGATTGTGCTCCTTGCTTAGTGCTTATTTGCTGAGTTCCAATATCATGCCCTTTGATCGCTTCACGCGCCTCAGTAGCTTTGTCGATTGCTGCGTCGGAGCTTCGGCTTAGAACTATGTGACTGCGCATCTCCTTGAGTGTTTTGGTCGCAACTCTCGGCGTGACTTCGACCTTGTCTCGTGCGTCTTCCCTCGGCCTGGTGAATTTCACCGGCGCTGCATTCGCTGGCGATGGCTCGCTGATTAACTGGGGGGTCGACAATGAAACTTTGACCTCGCTCTGCCCGCGTTCCTGCGGGACCGTTAGAGTTTGTTCATCTGCGCGGGTCCCTGATTGTGCAATTGTTCTCTCGACATACTTCTCTTCCTGCCCATGCGGTCGTTCGGTGAAGACGTTAACCCCGAGTGTCCCAAGGTTGCCTCTGATCAACTCTTCCAGCCTTTCCGGTTCGACATACCCGGCCGCTGGCCTCGCGCCTTGAGCGCGAGCCGCCGCGTCAAGCTCTGCCACGAGACCCCTCAATTCGATACATTCTCTAGTCAACTCCTCTTTCCCGCCAGCTCCTTCACCTACCGCACGCGAGAGAGTGAGTTCCGCCTCGATCCATCGTCCGACTACGCGCTCCTGAGGCGTTGGCTCGCGCAGCATCAACGCGTAAGGAGACAATACCGACCGGGATATCTCGTTACCACTCTCGCGGTCTTGCACCTGAACAAAGCGCACGGGCTTTCGCCTGAGGTTCAAGGCGCGTGCGAAAACCTCGGCAATCTTCCCCGTTGAAAATCGTTTCGTTCCATCCTGCCCTTCGCGATTGCGGGGGAGCAATGATTCCGGTAGATGTTTGATGTAAACGAGCTTTCCGGTTTTTTCGTCGATGGCCCACCGGCTTACCGCAAGATGGCCATGCGGCGTGCGCGTGTTGCCGTGCAGGCCTCCAATCCAGTTCAGGGCTCTGACTTTGAGTTCCCGCGCCATCTTGTGCACGGCATCTCGGATAGCCTCGCGAAAGGTTTTCTTCCGTTCCTCGGCGGTTTCCCCCGCACGCTCGAACGAACCCTGCTCCGGCGAGATGACAACGTGAATAACATCCTCCTTGTCCAACTCTCCGCTGGTTGGGTTCAGGATGCGATCGGCTTCGCTGTAAGTAAGATCATCTTCCCGCTCGGAGAACAGTGGGCGCGATCCCTTATCGTCCACTTGTTCTCGATCACGGTCTACCTTCGACTGGGCAATGTATCGGCTCAAGCTACTCGCGCCTGATCGTGGGGTCGGCTGAACTGCGACAAATACTCGCATTGATTGATTGCCTCCTGACTAAAGTCCAAAACTGAACTTCGGTCGGATTACGAGTGGCGTGTCTGTCACGCTGAGACGGGTATTTTGGGCTGACTGATCTGCCGGCAGCTTGGCGATCATTCCTGGGGTGTGCTCAAAAACTTGATCCTTCCATCGTTCGGTAGGTCTAGTCGGCCCTCGATGTTCGTACGCTTCTTGCGCGCCCTTTGCCGACCTGCTTCGAGTTCACCTTTCATGACTAGTGCGGCATCCGCGCCGGGTTCCATGGCGCCGACTTGCGGGATAACGACATACCTTGCGAGCAAGTCCAAAATCATCTCTGTCCAACTGAAGGTGTGGCCATTGAGAACGTACGCCGCCTGGCTCCAGCGTTCAGCGCGGTCCTGCCCCAGGGACATGCCCTTAACGAGCTCAATAGACGCTTTGTGGTCTGCCCCAATCTGGTTTGAGAAAGCGAGGATATTTTGGTTGATGTCTATTAAGACGCGCTCGATCATCGCCTTCGTCTCTTCTTCAGTTGCGGCGACGGGCGTACCTGGCAAGTCTTGCATCATGGCCGCGATCTCGCGCAGACAGCCCTTAAGATCCTGCATCTCCTGGCGGAGGGGATTGAGCTGGTCTGTCATGAGATTCTCGATGCGACGTTGGCTAACGCCCAAGCTGTCTTGCTCGTCCCGCGAAAGCATCTCTTGACGAGTCAGCGCCTCATTTACAATCTGTCTTAGGACTTCTGCGGGGCTCTGCCGTAGCCGCTGACAGAGCTGCTCAAATTTCGCTTGGTCGCTCTTCAACAGCTTCGTCGAGGTGGTGCTATCCGCATACTGAGGCTGGGTGCCCCCGCTACTATTTTTCCTTTTGACTAATCCCATCCCGGTAAACCCCGCCTTTCTATAATCCGAAATAACCGGCCGACCACTTAGCAAAGCAAGTGCCAACACGGGGACGCAGCGCTCGATATTCATCGGACTGACGAGAAATTTGAGTTGGTCCCCATGCCGCCCCGTTAAGACCTTTTAAGTTGTTGAGCGCTTGAGTCTTGGAGGTGTGCATTCTCCGCAAGGCTTGTCAGGTCCGACGTTCGCCCCCAAGCAAGTCGAGGTGCTAACGATAAACCCTTAGTTAACGTCCCTTAGGAGGTCTGTTCGCTCGGTCTCAGATGTAGAAGCCTTAAGTCCTTTTAAGAGCTGGGATAAAAGGTCGGAAAGTGCACGAGGCTCATAATCTTGCCCACAATTGAAGACTGAAATCATTTCCTTGAGTTCGAAGCTTTCTAATCCTGACCAATTCTGGCGCACCGGAACCATCGCGTTGCACACAAGATGGTCTTTGATGATGACCAAAAACTGGAGAGCTTATAACCGAACGGAAATCTGAACTGGCACTCATCAGACCATCGACCTCGTTGTTCTCCGCTAGCTTCCAAAACGGTCCTCAAATCAATCTTGGCCAAGTGGGAAGCGCGAAGACCCTTTGACTGCAAGAAAGACCCAGACCAAGAAACCAGACAGCCGTCTTGTCCGCATTCTGAAAAATGGCTTCTCGATTCCCTGAGCATCAGCCGCAAGTTCTATATTCGGACGCAAGTGTTTTGGCTGAAGAAACAAGCGGGGTTAGTTTTGCACAGGCCGGGAGGCGGAACATTTGCCCTCAGGTTTCTGAATAAGGTCCAAGGTGTTGAAGTAGGAATCTTGATTCGGGCTATGCTTCCTGGTGCGCCAGGTCTATCTGAAATGATCCCGCCATGATTCAAGGTTGTGAGTCTCCGCGATCCTTTGGGCTCTGGCGCCAGCCCCCAGCGGGGGCGTTAACGGAGCGAGCGGTGCGAGGCGCGCCGAGCGCGCGCGCGAAGTGGAGGCGCAAGGGGGAGAGTCGATAAGATGCGGGCGTCTCGATAATCCGCATTATGTAAGAATGGCAGTCGCGCATGACATCGCTCTTTGATGGCGGGCGCGCTGCCTGATTACATGAATGCCGGATTATCGGATGACCGTCCGATTGAAAGTATTTGCTTTGAGTTGGCCCATCGGTGCACAGCCCGACCAATTGCAGTCCGGTCCGCAACGCCATTCAGCCGAGTGCTGTCCAAGGATGCTCATGACGTCAATATTCTGAACTGGACCAGCCAAGTGTTCCCGCTTGAAGACACCAATTTCGGCGATCGCAGACACCCACCATCTCTGACAGGTCCATCGGCTCTCAATAATGCCGCCCTCTGTCGAAGGGCAATAGCAACCATTTACGTCACAGAGGTTTTTGAGACCGCCGTCCCAGCTACCACAACTGTTGTTGATGCTTTTTCACCCTGCCGTTCTCTTGCATTGCTCCGGGAAGCCAACACCTGTGAGAGATGATTTGTATTTGCCACCGAGTTTCCCGCATTAGTCTTCGCGCACGTAGTTTGCATTGGCGCCTCATGCCTGAAGCGATTCATTCGCCTGGCCGTCTCGAGGCCACTACCACTAAATGCCCGACAAGGTGCCTGTCGGAAAGCGAACCGAGCAAGCAACAGAGTGAACGGGTCAGTGGCCAGTAACCTGACGCCACAACGAAAAGCACCAAGGCATGATCAACCCGAGTCGATCTTGAGATTTGGATATGAAGATGAAGCAAGCCCAACTCAACTCACCACTACCACGATTTCTCACGGTTGAGGAAGTAGCGGAAATGCTCAGAGTCAAGCCGCGAACGATCTATGAGATGGTCGCGCAGGTCCGCATCCCTTATCGCAAGCCTCCCGGATCAAACATCTTGCGCTTTGATCTTGAAGAGATCGTTGCGTGGAGCAAAGCCGGAAATAACAAATGACTTTCGCCGCTTGATGCTGCTACCATGCGCGCCTTCTCTTTGGTGGCTGCAACCTCAAGGAGAAAACATGTCAGTTCACAAACGAGGTAAGAAAGGCACGCATTGGTACTACTACTTTCGCGTGCGCAAGGTGCGTTACAGGGGAGTACTTCCTGAGGCGCGGACTAAATGGGAAGCAGAACAAGCGGAAAGCAAGATCCGGCAAGAGGTTTATGAGGGGCGCTTTGGTTTGGTTCAATCGGGCACGATGAAGCTCAGCGAGTTTATCGAAGAGATTTACATGCCCTGGGCCAAAGCGAACAAACGTTCATGGAAGGGTGACGAGTGCTACGCCGAGACTTTGAAACAGTACTTCAAGGGGAAGACGTTGTGCGAAATCACGCCATTCGTGATCGAGAAGTTCAAACATGAAAGGATCAAGACAGACACTAAGTATGGTAGGCCTCGGGCTCCTGCTTCAGTGAATCGGGAGTTTGAGATGCTAAGCCGCCTTTTCAATCTTGCGATTGATTTCGATAAGGCGGGGAGTAATCCTTGTAGCCGGGTTAGGAAGTTCAAGCTGGACAACGAGCGCTACCGCTACCTGTTACCGGAAGAAGAGCCAGTTCTGATGAGTAAAATAACAGGGAAGGGGAAGCATTTGAAGCCAATGGTTATTGTCGCCTTGGGACTTGGCCTGCGGAAACGGGAGCAATTTAACCTGCGGCGAAATCAAGTGGATTTCTCTCGCAATGTGGTTGTCGCGGCCAGGACGAAAGTACGAAAGAACCGCGAAATCCCGATGGATGTCTTAGACCCGAGGGTCCGAGACATTCTGCTCAAGCTGTGTCGAGGGAAAAGGCCTGACGACTATGTGTTCACAAATCCGGAAACGGGAACAGCGTTCACTGACGTTAAGCGATCTTTTCATACAGCCTGTCGGTTAGCGAAGATTCAAAACCTCTGGTGGCACGATCTGCGTGCCACTTTCTGTACGCGCCTGGCCCTGGCTCGGTACGAGGCGCTCACAATAATGACGTTCATGGGCCATAAGGATTTGAAGACGACGATGCGTTACATCAGGGCCGTCCAACTCCAAAGGGAAGTGCGTCCTGAAAAAGTTGTCCACAAGTTGGCCACAAATGAAATACGGCCGCCAATGTTGGCAGCCGTAAGTTGTTGATATTAATGGTCGGGGCGAGAGGATTCGAACCTCCGACCTCTCGGTCCCAAACCGAGCGCACTACCAGGCTGTGCTACGCCCCGAAATCCGTGCCGGCTAATTATCAGGCAGGCGATGCATTCTAGGAGCCACTCGAACCAGTGGTCAAGCTGGTAGGCACAAATCGGTAACTCTTCAAATCCCACCCCGAAGCTGTGAAAAAAAATTAATCAGCCACAGATTAACGCGGATGACACGGATCAAAACAAAGTGTTCCAACAACTGATCGGGTCTGATCCGTGTTATCACCTTTAATCTGTGGCTGATCTAGTTTTTTACAGCTATTTCGGTGGGTGGGATTTGGAATTGACCCACTACCGACGAGAACTCTTAAGGAGTTGCCGGGTTGCAGCCAGTGCCTTACCTCGGTGGCTAATCCTGTTCTTCAGTTCTGCGGGGATCTCGGCAAAGGACATTTGCTGACCATCGGGAATGAAAACAGGATCGTATCCGAATCCTGCCTTACCCGCCGGCGCCGTAGCAATTCTGCCCTTACAGGTGCCACGCGCTTTATGCACTACGCCACCAGCGGGTTCAACAATCGTCACGACGCAAACAAAGGTCGCCTCGCGTTGTTCGGTTTCGACGCCAACAAGTTTTGCGAGTAGAAGCTCGATCCGTTTTGCATCGGATGAGCTGTCCCCACCAAAACGCGCCGACCTTATCCCGGGAGCTCCCCCTAATGCGGCCACTTCCAGTCCGGAATCGTCCGCCAGCGCCCAAAGCCCGGTTTGCTTTGCATACCACTGCGCTTTGATAATCGCATTCTCTTCGTAAGAGGTACCAGACTCCTCAGGCGCCAAAATGTCTGGGAACTCCCGCAGGTCGCGCAACTTAATAGGCAGATTGATAAGAGCCTCGTGGATCTCTCCGACTTTGCCTCGATTCCCGGTCGCAATCAGAAGTTCAGAGAGAGTGGACATGAACCAGAATCATCGCTCCGGCAAGAGTAGCGGTACGAAGGTAGCGAACTGTCCAAGGGATGATCGCGTAGTTCGCTCGAGACCATAGTCACCCATTTTGGTTTCGGTCACCGAGTAGGGTAGCGCCTCTATCTTACTCTTTAGTGCACTTGAATCCTCCGCGACTGAACTCCCGTTCATGCGAGCGATCGTCAGAAAGAAATTGAGAACGCGCTCGTCATCCCGGGAATACGTCACAACGCCCGCCGCATTAGAGAGAGGCAGAAAGTGCTCCAGCTTTTCACGACCGGAACTTAGTGCAAGCACCTGTTTGCTGCGCGCAGCCTGTATGCTGCGGTGCACTTCTTCCGGACGGCCTATCAGAACCTCACCACTAAAAAAGCTGACTGCCACGTTCTTTCCCGGGATCTCCATTACTTCGAATTGATCACTGGGTTTTCTTTTCAGGCGTTCGCCTGAGGGGCCCAGTAATAACTTCCGGAGGGCTGGCTCGTCTCGGACCTGCGCGATCAGCACGGACCGCTCAGAATCTCGCGTCAGGCGCGCAGTAACCATTTCCGGACCAACCATAGCAAGGAACTTCTCCGGATCCTCAATTCCGTAAGACGCCAACGAGGCATTGAGCAGGGAATTGAAGACTATCGCGGACAGAGTGTCGAGCTGCGCGGAGACTGCCGTTTTGAACACTTGCCAGGCGGCAACCGGATTCTCAAACTTATAGATCGTCATCGAGTGAACATCGCCAGGAAGAATGTTTGGCGCCTCACTTCGCGCGTCCGTTGCTCGGAATAGTGGTCCTAGCCGAGATATGAGAGTGGGCTGAAGTGAAAACAGGTAGCGATCCTCGATACCACCCATGGAGACATGTGAGCTCCAACCGACGCCCGCCAAAGCCTTTGCTGCACTGGTCGCGAAGATCTGGTTGAACCGCGCATCGCCTGGCGTTCGCCCGAAGAGTAGCGGGGCGCCAGTGGAAACCAGGCGCACCGCATTCGCTGATGAGATAAAGCCAAACGCCAGTGCGTGATTTGCTGACAAGCGTTGCCTAAGTTGCTGCATCTCCCGGTCATTGCTGAGGCTTGGCCTGAGGCCGCGACGAACGTCCAAACAAGCTTTCACTGCGCGCTCACTGTTGCCAACAATTACAAGACTTCCCTCGATTGCGGCCACGACTTGGTGGTCGCTCCCCGCGGCACTCCAAACGGTGAATTCGCTGCCGTCGATCAGCTTTTTCTGTAGAGCCGGGGCCGGGTATGCCTTTTCTGCGAATTGCCTGAGGGCTTCCTCGACCGTCGGGCGCATGCGACGTTCTGTGGTGTGCGTTTCAATAAGGATCGCGGCTTCCGGTCTGATTGTGAGAGTCTCGCCTTGTTCTTTGGCACCCAGATCAAGCATGACGGTAGCTACTTGAGCTCGCGCGAGAATAACCGACTGGGTAGGGCCGATTCCTGTCCAGGAAACGAGCCGGCGCAGCCAGGGACCAGGTTGACCGCCGCCTTTTCCCAAGACTGGGCTTACCGCTCTCCAGGCATCAGTGCTGACGATGCCTTCGGCAATATCTAAGAGGCTATTGCATTCCAGATAAATGAGAGCGTCGGCCGGTGCGTACTGCGCCATGTCAATTGTCTGCGGCCGGTTCCACCAGACCCACGCAACGGTAGCTAGCAAAACTATTGAAACGATAGTTAAGAGCCGGGTCAGCTTCATTGGCGGGCATCGTATCTTTAAGCAGCGATGCGAGCAAGCAGACCGATCTTGCGGATTGGAAGCGTCCGGTGGAGCGCGGGCATCCTGCCCGCCCTGGCGGACGAGACGTCCGCGGTCCAATGGAGACGCGGGTTATCCTGCGCGCACTGGCGGACGAGACGTCCGCGGTCCCAGTAAAGAGCTTGAAGGATTTTCGTACGAGTCGAGCCGGGCAAAGACATACCCCTCAACGTAATCCAAAGCGATTGATGCACTATATTGTGTGTGATACTTTGACTATCATCAGAACAATTGGAGCCGGTGAGTTGCTGTAAGGTTTTCCGGATTAGGAGAGATCAACCCCAATGGCCTATCGCGAGCTGTCTGCTCAGCCACAAGCTGCAGCCGATTTTGATGCCTTCCTGGACGAGTTGCACCAGGCCTTGACACAAGGGCGGCGCGATCCCAATGAGGTCGTTAGGGATACACTGCAGCAAATCTATTCGGCCACCTCTATCAGGTCCGACGTCGACAAATTGTCGCCAGCGGCGTTGGCCTTGATGCACTCATTCGATCCGCGCAATGTGACAACGGAGCCAGAGTATTACAAGGACATCGATGCGAAGCTCTACGCGGAGCGGAAGCCGCTGATCTGGTTTTGGCAGATGTTTGATCGTTCTCCTTTGAGCCAGAACGCCCTGCTGGGACATCGTCTGCGAAGGATGTTGGCGCCGCTCATCTTCCGGAGCGTCGGCAAAAACTTCAAATGCTGGCACTTCGTGGAGTGGTCCTTTGGGTACAACTTATCGTTCGGCGACAATGTGGTAGTTCACCGCCACGTGCTCCTTGATGATCGGGGTGGTATTGAAATAGGAAACGACGTCTCGATCTCGGATTATGTGAACATCTATTCGCACACTCACGACATTGACGATATTGAGAAGGTCGACAACCGCGTCACGCGGATCGGACACGGCGCCCGTCTTACGTATCACGCGACCGTGCTGGCCGGTGTCCAGGTTGGTGACCACGCCATGATTGGCTCGGGCGCGGTCGTGACCAGGGATGTGGAGCCGGACCACATTGCTTTAGGTATCCCCGCGAAGCCACTTAAAGTAAAAGCGCCCAGGGACGCCCGCACTGCTGCAGAAAAAGGTTAGCTCACCTGTCTACGGGCGCAGAGCCGACTGGAACCAATGGGCGTTGCTTCCAGGAATTACCCCAGAAAAGCGGCCAGCGCCTTCCAGTAAACTCGTCTTAACCCTGTTGCTGCATAGGTTAAACGCTGCAAAATAGCAGTTGACATTGTTTAGCCTCTAATGTAATCTCCCACGTGACGGTGCCGAGGCATGTGCCGTCAGAGGTGCTCGCCAGTGATTCCTCGATAAAAGCGGAGAGTATTCCAGGTAAAATCCGCCTCCTCTTTGAAGCCGAACGATAAAGGCACACTTCGCGTGAGCGAAGGCCGCAAAGCCAACGGGAGTTGGGGCAGAGAAGGCCTTACAACTTGGCTGGGTTTCCGAATGATGGGCTTCATTCTTAGTGCAACTCGCCAAAGCAAGCGGCTGCCATACCGAAATCCTCGTGACCCCGCTTTCAACCTGACCGTTCCTGACCAGAAATTGTGTGAGCACACGCCAAGGATACTGACTGTTGAAAAACGCCACGCCCTTTAGCCGCTCGAAACTCGCGCAAACCCGTCTAGCAAGAGCGCGAAAAGCTCGCGCGCGCCTACGGCGGCAAAACAGGATACGTGCTGTCTCTGTAGTGAGGACCAAATAGATATGTTCAAACAAGCGAAGAAGAGTTTAGTGGGCCTTGATATCGGTTCCAGTTCCGTGAAGGCGGTTGAACTGCAAAGGAAGGGCGCTAGCCTTCAACTGATGAACCTTGGGTTTGAGAATCTCCAGCCCGATACGATCGTCGACGGTCAGATCATGGAGCTCAACAATGTCTCGAACGTCATAGCGAGCATTTTCAGCGAGCATCAGATCAAAACGCCCCGGGTTGCTGCAGGAGTCAGCGGCCATTCAGTGATCGTGAAGAACATCATCCTGCCGCAAATGAGTAAAGAGGAGCTGCAAGAGTCGTTCAGCTGGCACGCGGAAGAACACATACCGTTCGACATAGCCGACGTTAACCTCGACTATCAACTTACGGGCAATTCGACTGACGCGCTTCACGTTCTGCTGGCGGCCTGCAAGTCGGACAAGATTGCCAACCTCAAACAAGCGATTCAGCTCGCTGGCAAACAACCGATTGTCATAGATGTCGACACTTTTGCTCTGCAGAATTGCTATGAAGTCAACTATCAACCGAAGCCCGGCGAAGTTGTCGCGCTTTTAAACATCGGCGCCGCAACCATGAATATCAACATACTCAATGGTTCGAGGTCGGTCTTTGCTAGAGATGCTTCAGTCGGCGGCAGCCAGTACACAAGTCTGTTACAGAAGGAATTGGGTCTGACGTTCGAACAAGCGGAAGCGGTCAAGCGTGGTTGTCCGCTGCCCGATGACATTGAAGCCCGGCCGATCAAGCCAATCATTGAGGCGGTCTCCGACATTTTGGCCCTCGAAGTAAGAAAGACGATGGACTTTTACCGCGCCACCTCGGAAGAGGGCGGCGAAGCGATCCAGAAGATCCTGTTGGCCGGCGGTGGCTCAAAACTTCCTGGCCTTTCTGAATATCTCGCCAAGAGGTTCGAAATCGCGGTTGAGGTATTCGATCCCTTCCGACAGATTCAAGTTGACTCGCGAAAGTTTGATCCCGATTACATGCGAGAGATTGTTCCGGAAATGGCTGTTGCAGTTGGTCTCGCGCTAAGAGGAGTTGATGCGGCATGATCAAAATCAATTTATTAGAGTCTGTAACGGATCGACCAAGCGGCGTCGCCATGGTCGAAGACAGAGTATCGACTCCAAGGGTGCAGACGCTCCTTTTGGCGCTCACGGTGTTTGGTTTGTTCGTGCTGGGCACCGGCTACGATTACATCAGTGCCAACTCGGCGCAGCAGGCAGCTCAGAATGAACTGGAGAATCAGCGCCGCATCAATCAACAGATGATCGCTGTCAACAAGGAGGTAGCCGAGCTCGAGAAGAAGACCCAGGATGTCCAGGCTCGGATTGACGCGATTAAGAAGCTGCGTGAGTCGCAACAGGGGCCTGGTTCAGTCCTGCGCGAGATTAAGACGCGCTTCGACAATGTTCCAGGGCTTTATCTAAAGAGCGTCGAACAGAAGGAAGGCGAGCTCACGATCAAGGGCGAGTCTCCAAATGAGGCTTCAGTTACCCGGTTCGGCCAGAGTTTGGAGTTCTCGGGAGGACTCTTTAGTAATCTGAACATCGAGACTCAGCGCGAACTTGCAAAAGGAAGCAGCGGTAACTCCGCAGCCGCGATCGACCCTAACTTCAATGCGCCAGAGGTTGTTAGCTTTACCGTCAAGTGTCACTACGGACCGTCAAAGCCAACTTCCCAGGCACCCGCGAACAACAACGCTAACCAAGTTGCGATGAAGAAGTGACTGCCCTAAAGAGTGATCTCGTAGAAACCCCGCCATGTATGTTCGGGGAAGGAAATAAAAATGAGAATCGGTAACCTTCAAACGATGCCCTGGTACCTGCGGCTAATAGTCTTTGTATTTGTCGCGGCCGTCATGTACGGCGCCTTCTGGTACTTTGTAACGCGCGGAACGCGGGCTGAAACCGCTAAGCTAGACGCCGAGATCCAACAGCTGCGGGCCAAGAATGCTCAGGCCCAGGTAGCTTCTCAGCGCCTTACCGAGTTTCGAGCAATTTATCAGGCGCGGCAGGAAGAGTATGACGAACTGAAAGCCCTCCTTCCCGAGCAGCGCGAACTAACCATGGTTCTGCAAGGCCTGCAGGACCGCGCTCGCAACAACGGGCTCGTACTCCGCAAATTCACTCCCAAGGAAGAAATCCTTCAGGACAACTACAGTGGCAAGAGAATCGAAGTTAACGTGACCAGCTCCTTTGCCTCATTGCGAGCGTTCTTCGAACAACTCGCTCATTACCAGCGAATCGTCTCAATTACAAACTTTGAACTGAAACAACTGGAAAGGCAGTCGCTCACCCAGACTGTTGACGCGAAGTTTGATTTGACTGCTTATTACGTTTCCGCGGAAAAGCTGCAAAAGCAAGGTAACCCGCAAGCGGCCGGATCTGGCCAGGCACAATTGCCACCGGCCTCGAAGTAAATTGAATCGATCATCCGGACCAAGCCCCAAGGAAAGAAAAAACATGATTCACAATTCGAAGATAATTAGGTACGGACTTGCTGGTGTCGTGCTGGGTCTCTCGCTGGGCGGTATGACGTTTGCAAGCGCTCAAACGCAGCAGACCGACGAGGCCAAGCCAGCCGCCGCTACTAAGCGCGTACGTGATGGCGGGCGCGACCCCTTCCGGAAGTATGAACCGCCTCGCGTCTTGATTAAGAGAATCGCCGGACAACTCATGGTGCCGACGATTCAGGAACGGATCGCGCAATATCGGGCGCAGAAGGTGGCCGCTATGAACGCTCGCATGATAGCGCCGAAGCCAACCACCGCGCTGCTCCTTAGTGAAATGCAGGTTATTGGAGTTTCTCGCACGCCCCGTGGCTACGCCGCGATTGTCGAGGCCACACCGATCAAGCTGTCTTACGTCATTTATCCCGGCGAGCGATTCTACGATGGTCAGCTCGTCGCCATCGAAGAGAACCGCCTCATCTTTCGTCGCGAAACGGTTTTCGTGGACGGCCGACGGGAGCGTAGTGTGGAAGTTAAGTCCTTGCGGCAGCCAAACACTGCCGATTTGATGACGACCGCAAAGGCGGTCCCCTCCAGTGCGCCGGCTGCCGACTCTGGCAAGATTTCAGACCAGCCAGCCGCCGCTCCGAACAAGCCCTAACCCAGTTTCGGGTTTCGATTGGTGGTTACCCCACTCATTCTTAACCCTTTTCCCGCCGCGCATCAGGCTCTCAGCGACAAGCGTCAGAACGCCGATTTTGCGCAGTTTGACAATCAACCCGAAGGACTTTGCCGCATGTGCGGCGCGCGCTTAGATTGCAACAGCAAATGAGCGTAGTGCGTGGTGGCATCGTCCAAAAATTCCCTTAAGGAGGGAAAGATGTCTTATCAGCCTCGAACCCATACAGCCATACCAAGGACCGCGCTCGTCCTGCTGTTTTTGTGCGTCTTTGGCACGTACGGTTTGGCCGACACGAAAACGTCTCCGGTCGCGACGCGGACCAGCCTCGATCTGCAAGATCCGGCGATGGTTCAGCAAGCCCAACAGATGGCCTCTCCTTCGCCGACACCAAGAGTGTCCATCGCTCCTTCCACTGACAAGATGAGTCAGTCTGAGCAGGGTAAGCAGTATGGTCAGCCTGGTTTCGTCGGAGAACCGATCAACCTTAACGTCGTCAACGCGGACATTCGCGACATACTCAATTACATCACGGAACAGTATGGCGTGAATTTCGTGATCGACTCTTCAGTGTCGGCGGTGCCTGTAACGGTCAACGTGCAGGATGTCCCCTGGAATGTCGCTCTGGACGCGGTGCTTAAGGCGAACCGGCTGGGTGTTGAAAGCAGCGGCGGAATCCTTCGAGTGGCTACAATTGACGTGCTCGCCAAGGAAGCGGAGACGCAGAAAGTCATTAACGATTCTCGGCTCGACGCCTCCCCGCTGGTCACGGAATTCATACGACTTAACTACGCGCGAGCATCGGGCACGTTGGCGCAGGCTGCCGGTTCGACCGGCGCGTTCTCCGGTGGCGCCACCAACTTGAGCTTTAGCGGAGGTGCTGGTGGGGACGCAACCGGCGGCAGCGGCGATCAAGGTCTTCTGCCGATCATCTCGCGCAGACTCTCCCGTCGTGGCTCGATTGAAGTCGATGGCCGTAGCAACACGCTCATCATCACTGATGTAAGAGAAAATGTCGGCGCTATCAGGCAACTGGTGGCGATACTGGACCAGCCCGAACCTCAAGTTGAAATAGAGACCCGAATAGTTATTGCCACGCGCAACTTCAGCCGTGACCTCGGCGCCCAGCTTTCTGCCGGTGTCGTCAATCTCACGCGCGGTGGATTGGGCAATTTATCAACTCTGCCCGCAGCCGCCACTACGGGGGGCGGCAGTGGCGGTGGCAGTGGTGGAGGAAGTGGAACCGGTGGCAGTGGCGCCAGCGGTATCAATAGCGGACCGAACCCGTTTGGTGTTTTCGGCGGTCTCGCCGGCACGCCACAACCCATTTCGTCGCTTTCCGCAGCCGCGGCAAGCACTGTCATCGGTCTGACCACAGGCCTGTTCGGTACGGCACAGATCAGCGCGCTGATCACACTCGCTGAGTCAAGGGGCCAGGCGAAAACAGTGGCGACTCCTCGCGTAACTGCTCTCAATAATCGTCCGGCGCAGATCGAGAGTGGTTCGCAGATTCCCGTGCAGACGACTCAGGCTGCGAGCGGAACAGCCGTTGTGACAACGACGTTTGTTTCAGTTCCGCTGCGTCTTTCAATCACTCCTCAGATAACAGATGTTGGTACAGTCATCCTCCGCGTAACGATTGAAAACAACACCATCAACACTGGTATTGCAGTTGGTGGCGTGCCAGGAATCGACACTCAGCGCATGCAGTCAGAAGTGCTGGTTCCAGATGGTGGTACAACCGTGATGGGAGGAGTGTTGGTTGACAATGAAGGCGAGACCAGGCAACGCACGCCTGGCCTGGCTTCCATACCTGTTGTTGGCAATCTCTTCAAACGGAAGTTGACGACAAAGTCCAACAGCGAAATCCTGTTCTTCATCACACCTCATATCTATCGTCCCGATTATCAGGGCCGTCCGATCTCGGGTGCGGCGAGCACGGGACCTCGCATCACGACTATTTCGCAACCTGTCCCATTGGGCAATCCGCAAAGCAACACGCCGACGCCCACGCAGTTGCAACAACAGCAGCAACAGCCGCAGACAACCGGACCGCAGCTCAGTGCTCCCACGCCGAGTACTCCGCCTCAGGGTACTACGACTGCCCGGCCCGGTGCTTTGGGTGGCACACGCCCGTAAGGAAGGTTGTAATGTTCAAAGCGATGCTTGAAGCCATTATTGAGCGCACCGAGGGAAGCCTTGGTGCGCTCATCATGGGTATGGATGGGATCGCCGTTGAGAAGGTTCTCGGGGAGGCCGGCAACGAAGCCAATCTCGATGTCGCCGCCGCCGAGTTTACCTCCCTCGTTCGCGGTGCTCAGAGAGCGGGAAGTGATATTGGATTGGGGAAGCTAAAGGAACTGGTGATATCGCTCGATAAGGCGATAATCCTGATGCGATTGCTAAGCCGCGACTACTTCGTTGTTTTGGCGCTTAGTCCCGAAGGCAATCTCGGTCGGGGACGTTTTGAGTTACGCAAGGCTGAACTGCAACTCGCGAAGGAGTTCGCGGTATAGCCTACCAGATGGTGCACAAATGTGACTCATTTCGTATTCAAAGGATGTATTAAGAGCTTGCAGCGGTCAGCTCGGAACATAGGGCGGTAATATCTTCGGATAAGGCTTTTCCTGAGTTGACTCTAAATTTAGAACTATTGATAATGCCTGACGTATATCTTGCTTGCTTTATCGTTCTTAGAGACAGGAGGTTCTCCTCATGGCAACGCCAGGCCCTAAACTTGCTGATGTGATAGTAGGGAGATTTATGTTGTCACAAGATTACAAGATGGTGTTAGACCTCTTGGCTGAACACGAGTCAATGCCCTTCCTGGAGTTGAGTGCGCTCATCCATATGGATGATATGCGGCTAGAAGAGATCATCCATGACTTGGAGAGCAAGGGCTTTGTAAAAGTGACGAGCCCTGACACTCTAGATGAAATCATAACCCTCCGGGAGAGTGCTTTTTCCGCTCTAGCTTCGAATACGCCCTAGCAGCCTGCTAGGAGCGTTCTTAATCTTCCCCTTGAGCCGTCGATTCCTCGTTGGCGGTTTAGGTGAGTGGTTTCTGGTGTCTCTTAGATGGACCTGAACTACTCCTACTCCTTACTTTCCCTCGCGGTAGGTATCCTATCTGGTTTCCAACTCATCGCCGAAAAATACAGAGAGTCGCCATTTCGGGCAGCTTGGACGTGGGCTGGGTGGGGATACTTAAGTCTCCGCGGGCTTGTATCGTCTATTCTGTTTTTGACCCTTTACGTACCCTCGTACTGGTTATCTGTCTTCAAGAATTGGCCGCTTCCGCTCGTTGCGCTCTTTTGTGGAACAAGCGCGGAGATTATCCTTCGGACCAAGATATTCATTCGCGAAAAGAAGAAACCAGGAGGGGGAGTTGAAGAGGTGTTTTTGGAGCCTCTGAAGCTGATACTCTTTTTTCAGGACTTTTTTCTAACGGCAATAAAAGAGCAGTTGAAGATTGCTAAAGCTAAGGCAAGGGTTAACCGGCTTAGAGCCAATCTGCCAAAGGACATCACCTTTGAAGAGTTGTGCAAACGAGTGCTTAGAAACCTCCAAGCGTTTGACCATTCAGCTGAACGTGAGAAAACTCGTGACGAGATCGAAAAACTCTCTGAAGAATACAACGGTGGACTTCAAAGCGAGACTAAACGCGGTAGCTACGAAGATGAGTTCAAGGAGAAGCTCGGCTATCTATTGCTTAATCTGGTTGGCGAAGGGCAGTTTCTGATTCTGGTAGCTGAGTTGCCGCAGTATCGGTCGGAATTGAGTCAGAACCATAGTTGATTACAGCGAATGGGCGGTTTTTCATGACAATCAAAGCAGCTTCACGTAGGGCATCACCAACAGGGTTAAATCGCTGTCGACGTCCGACGCGCCGCAGGTTCACAAGGATTAATATGCAATTTCCTCGCAACACGTTCAGGTTTGGGTTAATCCTCGCAACACTCTTACTTGTTGTCGGGTTAGCAAGGGCTGGTACGCTGTATGGGACCGTCACGGAAATCGATGACGGCGACACCGTCACCATCATTTGTCTCAACCGGCCGCTGAAAGTACGCTTGATGGGGATCGACGCGCCTGATAATAATCAGGCGTACGCGGATGTTGCCAGGCAGCATCTGTCAGATCTGATCCTGAATAAATTCGTGACCGTACAATATTCCAGTCTCGGCGCCCATGGCCTGATTATTGGGAAGGTCTTTCTCAAAGAGATGGATGTGGGTGCGCAGATGATTCGCGACGGCGTAGCCTGGTTCAGCAAGGATTATGACACCAGCCTCACAGAGAAGGAGCGCGAGGTTTACGCGGCCTCCGAAGTGGCGGCGCGAAATGAGCAGCGTGGGATCTGGCAAGACAAGAATCCGCTACCGCCCTGGGAGTTCAAAGAAGCACAGAGGCGAGGCCAGCTGGAAAAGGCCTCACCCAACCCGCAAACTTCAACGGTCGCAAAACGCAGCTCGAATTCCGGACTAACGAGCGAAAGCCTTTTGCAGTCATTCTCGGGTTCCGGCGACGCGAGCCTGTCCTCAATGGCTTCATCCAAGAACTATTCAGGAAATTCTGACTCTCGCTGGATACGACTGTCTCCGCCCTCAGCAAATTTCTCGATCATGGTGCCCAGCGATGGCACTCAGCGTTCACTTGCGGTGCCGATTGCTGACGGGCGCGAAGCGGATTTTCACATTTACTTCGGGCGATATGAGAAGACAGCGTATGTCGTTGTGTCTTCGACCACGCCGAATGGAAACGATGTATCCCCGAGGCTGCTGGACGGCGCGATCAAGGGTTTCATCGCGGGAATCCAGGCCGACTGGCTGAAATTGGGTAGCACGTTCACCTGCGAGCCTACGTTGGATCGAGAGTTTTCAGTTAGTGGATATGATGCAAGGCAATACGATCTCAGCAGATGCACGGTCCCAGGTAAGATCCGCCTTTATACGCGAGTTGTTGGGGGCATGAGAGAGCTATATTTGAATGGGGCGTTCTTTTTCGGCTCACCCGACGATCCCAATGCCAACCAGTTCTTTAAGTCCTTCTCAATAAACAACGCGAAGAGCTCACCCAAGACCCAGTAGTCCTGTCAACCAATTCCAAGGCCATGGAGCGCGGGCATCTTGCCCGCACCTCGCGTTTTTGTATGGGGATTGCGGACGTCTCGTAGCTCTTTACTTCGAGCGCGGACGTCTCGTCCGCAAGGGCGGGCAAGATGCCCGCGCTCCAAGGCAATCCACTAGGGGAGCTTCACGTAAGGCATGCCACTAGGGGAGCTTCACGTAAGGCATGCCACTAGGGGAGCTTCACGTAAGGCATGCCACGAGAGATTATTCTCTGTCGACGCGCCACTCGCCGTGGATTCGCCTGGGGATTGAAAACAGTTCGCGGGTTGGGAATCATCGCTGAAAGAAATGCGGCTTCGTTGGCACTCAGACTAGCAG
>JBOGOU010000370.1:0-3684 GCA_050748205.1 Pyrinomonadaceae bacterium
GACAGCCCTTTCATAGAACCGCTCCCGGTTCCGTAACGTTCGTAGGTCCCGAGGTCGCCTATGGGAGCTATTCAATCCGTCTGTCACGCATAGTGCATCGGTTCGTGCATCGAGACGCACATTGTCAGCAAGCTTTATTACCAAGAAGCCAATTACACGATCGGACCCAGATGGGTTGTTAGAGCCTTTGTTTTAATCTGTGTCATCCGCGTTAATCTGTGGCCAATTCCCTTTTTTTCCACAGGCTCGGCCGCTGGGTGGACGGCAAGAACTAACTTCCCTGGCCTTCCAACCGCGCACTTGCCCCTTTAGCCGGTGCGAGCCGCTCGGATTGACTCACAACCTTCTGAAATGCAACTGCGTATTGGCGCAACAACGGCATTTCCGCCGAGGGGAAAGTTGGCAGTCTGATCAGCATGCGGCTTGCCTCTTCCGTTTTCGGTAAAGCGTCGGGCAAGTAGCTGGGCAGTTCCGAATCGGGGAGTTGGGCAAATGCTCCTATATTCCGGAACAGCCCTTCAGTGAAGAGCGGTTGCTGATGAAGCAGTGGATATCGCGGATAACTAATGTCACAGCCCTCAGCGCTCAGCGCCTCGACTAATCGCTCGAGTGAAATTGGTAAGAGCTTCGGGTTTACGCGGATCAGAAACTCGAAATAGACCCGCTTGACATGCGTTGGCGGCAAGAAGGTATCGCAGCCAAGTTTTTCCAACTCCTCCG
Organism: Pyrinomonadaceae bacterium; assembly: GCA_050748205.1. Taxonomy (GTDB): domain Bacteria; phylum Acidobacteriota; class Blastocatellia; order Pyrinomonadales; family Pyrinomonadaceae; genus PSRF01. The sequence goes on from JBOGOU010000370.1 coordinate 721, forward strand.
AGAGATAGGTCAAATTCCCGTTCCTTTTTTCGTTTCGCTCCTCCAGCCGGCTAAGCTGCACACGAGCTACAGCCGCGCTGAGGGGAGCCATTCGAGTTTTCATCCCAAAACTCGTAGCAGCTAGTCTTTTGGCAGGACTCTCCAGTTCGATGATGCGCATGACATCGCCGAAACAAAGTGAGCGCTCGTAAGCTTCGTAGTCATTAGTCAGCAGAATTCCACCTTCCCCGGCGGGTACCAGCTTGCTTGTCTGCAAACTAAAAACGGCAACATCACCAAGCGTTCCACATTTACGACCACGCCACACCGCGCCCGGAGCATGGGACGCGTCTTCTATAATCTTGAGGTTGTGCTCACGCGCTAACTCCATCAGCTCAGTCATCTTGCTCGGCATGCCCCAAAGATGAACCACCACAATAGCGCGGGTCTTGCTGGTGATTTTCCGTTTGGCATCAATTGGATCGACGCCCTGCCGCTCAAGCTCACTCTCGCAGAAGACCGGGACTGCTCCCACCCACAGCAGCGGCACCACTGAAGCCCAGTGTGTTGCCGATGGCACCAACACTTCATCGCCGGGTTTGAGGCCCAGCGCGAAGAAAGCAGCCAGCAGTGCGGCAGTGCCATTACAATGGGCGAGAGCGTGACGCACCCCTAGATAGTGTCGATAGTCGTCTTCCAGATCACGGGTTACGCGATGCATTGACAGGTCGCCATCGCGCAGCACCGCCATCACCGCTTCCTCGTCTTCGCCTGTGATTATCGGCCAGCGATTAGCCTGGGTTTGGTCTAAAGTAACCGCCCTTGGGCCACCAAAAATGGCAAGGTTCTCATTCGTTTGCGTCATAGTTGCGGCTATCCAATCTCGACCGCTGAAAGTAGACTGTCTATTTGATTCACAACTTTGGATTCGTACAATCGAAGGTGTTCTTCAGCCGATTGATCGAACGTGGGAAGTTTTTCCGCAATCCTCTTCAAGTGATTTCGGTTCTCGTTTTTCCAACCCAAACCTCCGCGAGGCACCCATTGGGCGATGTTAGTGCGTCTCCTTAAATAATCCTCAAGCGTAAAACACATTTCCTGATTCACACACCAGTTAACGTCGACGGTAGGCTCTAACAAACCGGGAAAACTCGACTTCTCAGGCTCCTTCTTAGCTAAAGGTATACGGGGCGACCCCGAACCACTGCCAATCCGGGCTTTTATCTTGCGCCGGGCCATGCGAGCTAGTCGAACACAGTCAGTGAGCTTCCCGCCATAAACTGAAATCCATGGTCGGTTCTCGTCACAGTAGATCTCAAACTTGCGCGACAGCTCGAGTGTGGACTCGCTATTCGGTGTGTCCGTTCGCACAACCAAAGCCCGCACTCCACAGCGTAGAGAGACGATGTCTTCGACGCGCTGTGGACTTAGCAGAATGCGATTCAATTCATTCAACAGCAGCGTGACGTCCTCCGGCTTAATATCATGAGCTTCGGTTAACGGCGACTCGCCTGCTTCGGTAGGTCCCCAAAGCGAAATCGGTCCCCAGGGAATCAACGACATGCAGTCTCCCTTGTCACCAACGTCCACTATCAATGGCAGTTCGTGATCCGGAAACCTGCGGACGCCGATAAAGACGCCCTTGCTCAAGATGTGTCTGAAAGGACTACTGATACCAAATCGAGCGTTCACCAGATCCGCCCATGGCCCGCAGCAATTCACAATGAGCCGGGCGCGTACTTCTGATTTATGATCCTGGCGGAGCTTGTCCTCCAGCAATACGTTATACGAACCGGCGGTTTCGTTAAACGACATTCCGGTCAAAGCACAGTGATTTAGGGCAACGGTTTCCTCAGATTGATGCGCAAGAACCCAATGTAGGACGAAGCGGCTATCAGAATGATCCAGTACAGCTTCTTCGTAAACAAACGACTCACGAAAGGCGGCTTCATCCAGAAAACTACTCTCCGAAAAACGCGAACTACTGCGAGGTAATGCGCCTCGGCATCTTCCAAACATCCAGTAGGCGTGTAGCGCTGTATTGAGGAGTAGCTTTCCGCGGCTACCGTTTCGGGAAAGAAGATAGCGAAACTGCTGAGGTCTAACTAAGTTCGACTTTTCGGAGAGCAGCCGATTTCTTGAGCCGCAAAGCCGCCATACTGTGGGAAACCTAAGGTCCTTGAGATAGAGCAGCCCTCCCCAAATCATCATCGTTGAAGACTGGCTGGTGCCTGACGCAAAATCTCCCTGTTCAACCAGCAGTACTCGATAGCCCTCGGTAGAGAGGTGATGAAACAAGCAGGCGCCGCTGATGCCTCCGCCGATAATCAAGACATCGAACTGTTTTCTTTTGGAGCGCTCCCACTGGGCTTCGCGTGGGTCAGTTGAGCTCATATCCTTTTCCGGTGTAAGGGCCGAACTACAAGGATTGACTGCGTTTTAATGATTCCTCGTGAACCGTGAAATTGTGTCACAGGATCTCGTCACTTGAAAGTTTGGACTCCAGACTCTAGACTCTTAGACTCCAGACTCTTTTGTGGGCCGATAGCTCAGTTGGTAGAGCAACTGGCTTTTAACCAGTGGGTCGCAGGTTCGAGTCCTGCTCGGCTCACCACTAATTCTCAAGAAAACAGCAAATCGAGCGGACTAGTGAGTCGCTCGATTTGTTTTGTTCCCTCTAACTTTCCCTCTAACGTACCTGAAAAATAATTTTTCGGCGGGCGATCACTGACCGGTTCACGAACCCCACAACTCGCGCTGCTTGCCGGGAAGCGACGGGTCTGCCGTTTCGTGTTTCCTGCGCTTGCTCCCATTGACTTCGCAACGCGATAAAAATTCTGCGAGCTGCTGATCACTGTAGAGCACGCGAGTGCCTATGCGAAAGAAGCGGATGCGTCCGGCTTCACGGGCGCGGAGTAGGGTAATGCGTGCAACGCCCAGGTGCGCCGCTGCCTGTCTCTCTGAAAATAAATTGGGATGTCTTTG
>JBOGOU010000371.1:0-2750 GCA_050748205.1 Pyrinomonadaceae bacterium
CTCTCAGCCCATCTACGAGGCAGGATGCGAAGGAAGAACTTTTGAAGAGATGACATAAACGTGATGCGCCGGTCGGGTAGCCGGGCGGGATTGCTCCGACCCAGCCCCCTAAGAACCGGACTTGAGAGTTTCCCCTCATCCGGCTCAAGCCTCCGTTACGCCTCTTTGACGAGACGCGGTTTCACTAACTTTCCTTCACGGTCATGAACCCGCTGATGGCATTGCGGGTGAAGCAGTGCGCGGTTGCGCATATTATCGCTTCCTCCATAGACCCGCCAGATGAGTTTGTGGCTGCGCCATCCCGTCATCCGCGTGATCTTGTGGCCGCATACCGGGCAGAGTCCCTGCTGCCCGAACCAGAGACGCAGAAGCTGTTGCCTCCGTTTCGGGTTAGACTCCACCGTTAGGTCAAGCCGACGCTCAAAGTAGGTTTCCCATTGAGGGTCGTAAGGGTTAGCCTCCCCTTTGATCTTGACATGTCTGACGATGGAGAGAGACGCAGTGTGAAAAAGGCAAGCCAGAGTTGGTTTCCCATCTTTGCCCCTGCCTCTTTCCCGCAAGACACTCCCCATGCCGTCGAAGTGTTCAAAGTACTTCCTATAGATCCACCGCGACGGTTTGTTGCGATGTCTTCTGAGTGCCCAGCGCCACAGACAGTTGAAGATTGCTGAATCTACCTTGCAGTACGTTGCCGAGCTTACCACGTGCCGGTGATAGTGAGCCCAACCTCGAATAATGGGGTTGAGCAGCGCTATTAGCCCTACCGTCGTAGCTTGCTTGTTGGCTTTGATAACCCTGCGGACTTTATTCAGAAAGGCTCTAACATTCTTTCTGGACGGCTTGATTAACAATTTGCCGTTGTACTTGCGTACATTCTGCCCGAGGAAGTCAAACCCTTCTTCAATGTGCGTGATTCTGGTCTTCTCCTGAGAGAGTTCCAGTCCTCTGGTCTTGAAGAACTCGGTGACAAGAGGCTTGACTTCAGATTCCAGCAGTTGTTTAGTTCTGCCGGTGATGATGAAGTCATCAGCATATCGAACCATGTTTACCAGCGCCGAGCGGCCGTGCCCTAGTTGCGGGTACCGCTCTCGAAGGAATGCTTCAAGACCATCGAGAGTCAGATTGGCCGCGACTGGTGAAATGACCCCGCCTTGCGGCGTACCCGCTTCGGTTGGGTGAAGAGTGTTCTGGTCGATGAATCCAGCCTTCAGCCACTTTCTGAGTATGGTCTTATCCGTTGGGATATGGGCCAACATCCAGGGATGGCTGATTTCGTCGAAGCAAGCTTTGAGGTCGCCTTCCAGAATCCACTGCGGTGAATGCTTCTTGCCAAGTGCAGTGAAGCACTGAGCGATGGCATCGGCAGTAGATCTGTCTTTCCTGAACCCGTAAGAGTTCGGATCGGCAGTAGACTCCGCGACCGGATCAAGAGCCAGCAGATAAAGCGTCTGCATGGCTCTGTCCTTCATCGTGGGAATTCCTAGAGGGCGCATCTTCCCGTTGGCTTTGGGAATGTACAGACGCCGCAGAGGGAGAGCTTGGTAGCCTCTCTGCTTCAGGTCATGTACGGCTGCTTCTTTCTTCACCGGAGTGTTCCACAAGATGCGGTCCACTCCAGAGGTTCGTTTGCCGGAGTTTTCAGTCACTTGCTTAACGGCGACTTGCTTGCCGCTAAACGAGTGGGTGAGCAGGTGCTGCAAGGCTTTAACTTTGCCCCACCTTCTATCCTGTGTAGCCTTCACGATACGCGCTTGGAGCCGTCGCACCATACGCTGAGCTGAATGCCAGTTGATGGTATTCCAGTCAGCAGCGGGGCGGGAGAGCGCACCAGCTTGAACTGCGGCTGTCATCTGCTTTCTCTCCTGAGGACGGTTAGTCAAGTTCTCTCGTGATTAGAGACCAGATGGAAGTCAGCTGGCTTTCGCCTGAGGTTATATTGCTGAGGCTCAACCTCTGTCCGCTCGATTACAGAGCGGCATTCGCTTGCTCCATCCTCCCATACCCGCAGCCCCTTGGGCTCACCTTACGGTTTGCTTTCCCATCCGAGATAGAACTCTTTCTGGTTGGGAGAGCTACGGGCTTACCACGTTTCGTGTGAGTGCCAGAGTGGGTTAGGGCTCGCCTCTCCGCCGGTGGCGCGTCATCTGCGTCAGGTGAGTTAGGAACACCTGAACTTGGCCACTTACCTTTTGGTCCAAGCCTGTCAGCATCTTTGGCTTGTTCTCGGTAACGACGTTTATCAGCGATTCACATGTGTTGCCCGGTGTCACTCAATCCTAGTTCCCGACCACCGCGATGCTAGTAGTCGCAGCCGCTTCTCACGATTGGGCTGCCGTCCTTGCGGGATGAGGCTACATTGTTCCCGGAGCTTTATTACCCGGGTAGGATACTGATGGCAGAACATCAGGTGATGTCATGGTCGCCCAAGCATCACAGTCACAAACGCGACTTCGTGTCGCACCCGAACGCCCGAATTAACCGGGCGGCAAGTACCGGAGGATGGCATGCGAATTGACGATAACATTTTCGCGATACAGAAGGTAGAGATGGATAAGACCAATGATGGCTGGAAAAAACTTGAATCGTCATTCCGACGAGCAATTCTGCCAAAGTGAAGAAAGCGAATCCGCTGTCCCGTGTGTGAGTAGTGAGAGTATTTACATTTTTTCTCTGTTGAGGATTTGGCGAGATTAGAGCCTGGAGATAATTCTTTCTTGCTTTGACTTTATGTCCAGCAAGTGAGGTCGGAC
>JBOGOU010000372.1:0-1738 GCA_050748205.1 Pyrinomonadaceae bacterium
GCGCGGTTTTCCCCTCCGCGCCGGCCGTGAAAACGTAAGGCACGAGAAGAGCGACAAGCGCCGCGACAATTAGACATCTGATTAAAGCTTTACAGCCCAAAACCGAGGTTCTCCCGCTAACAAGGTAGCGCCGGGCGCACGCAGAGGTAGGCGCGATCCAAGACCAAAATCATCCACGCGATAAAGGGGGGCAATGGAAGCCTTCGAGACTGGCGAAGAGTTTTTGGGGCCGAAGGCTGATTCTGAAGAAATGAACGTTACTGTCACTGCCCCCGCTAATTTACGAGGGCGTGATGCATTAACCATAGCATAAGACGCCGGTTGGGGGGAGAAAGTTTTCCAAATATTGGGTTCCGGGTCCTGATGTGCCCATTCACGGGTTCCAACCCCCGTCCAAAGCTTGCTTGGTGAAAAACAACCGAACCACGAAACCACACGAACGAACACCAAGATTTGTTGGTGACATTTCGTGTTATTTCGTGGATCGTCTTTGTCTTCCTCCTCCCTTACGGTCCTGGTCCTGGCAGATGAAGAAACTCAAGTTGGGACCAACGAATATTGGAGATGACAGGACCTACGGCAATTTGCAGGTCCTTTTTGGGGTTTTCACACAGCCTCTACCGCGTGGTGGTACTCACCGAAGCGCGATATAATTGACGCACGGGCTTAGAGTCATTAACAGGGAGTCAAGGAGAAAAACGATGAGTTGGAACCAATCTTCATTTGCTCCGCCGCAGGTGGCGGATGTGCGCGACGAGCGAGTTAGCGCTTTTTTGAGTAAGGTCTACGGCTGGATGTTCGTTGGACTGCTGATCACCGCCGTGACCGCTTTTGGCGTGGCGTCGTCACCGGCGCTCATTGAGACCTTCATACTTAATCGTCTGATGTTTTGGGGCCTCATCATTGCTCAGCTCGGGCTAGTATTTTATCTGTCGGCCCGCGTTGACCGCGTAGCGCCTGTTACTGCCGCGGGGCTCTTCATCGTCTACTCAGCGCTCGTCGGTATCACCTCCTCTATAATCTTATTGATCTACACAGGGGCATCGATAGTTTCGACTTTCATCATCACTGCCGGGATGTTTGGCACGATGGCTGTTTTCGGTTCAATCACTAAGAGAAGTCTCGCCGGTTGGGGTCAATTTCTCTTCATGGGGTTGATTGGGATTATCCTGGCCTCAATCGTAGGTATCTTCTGGCAGAACGACGCGCTGCACTTTGTGATTTCGGTGGTGGGAGTGCTGGTCTTTACCGGTCTCACGGCCTATGACGCACAACGCCTGAAGCAGATGGCTGTCGCGCTACCAGACGGACGCGTGGGCGCTTACACAGTGGTCGGGGCGCTATCACTCTACCTGGATTTCATCAACCTCTTCTTCTTTCTCTTGCGACTTCTGGGTGGTCGGCGCGACTAGCTTCGCATTGCCGATTGGCAATTGCCGATTGCCAATTTGAGACCCAAAAAGCGATAGAGTGGTTGCTCCCTAACAAATCCCGCGCACAAGTTCGTAGACTAAACGAACCGGCAACCCAATAATATTTAAATAGTCTCTTCGATTCTGAGCCGGAGCAAAACCTTTCGAGATTGCAAATTCAAGTTCAAGCTCTTAACTGGGACCGCGGACGTCCCGTCCGCCGAGCAAAGCTGGCATTCGGCCAAAGGAAGCGCACGCCTCTGGTTGCCTTTCGTTTCGCGCTTCGCGCTCATTGCGGACGGGACGTCCGCGGTCCCAGTTAAGAG
>JBOGOU010000373.1:0-3521 GCA_050748205.1 Pyrinomonadaceae bacterium
GTACCTCGGTGGCTGGTATTTTCCATTTGTTTACAGGCTGACTGAAGCAAAGGGCTATCACAATCTCTATGTTATAGTCTCGCTACTGGTCTTTGTCACAAAAGTACTGGTGGTGCTTTACCTTTACTTCTGGCTTCGCTGGACGCTGCCGCGCTTTCGCTACGACCAACTAATGGACATCGGGTGGAAGTGGCTAATTCCTTCGTCTCTTGTGAACATTGGATTGTCGGCTCTTGCGGTATTCGTGGTGCAAGCGCTCGATGGCTGGAAGGGACTGCGCACAATTGACTCGATCTCGCGAGGTCTGAATCTCACTGGCACAGGGAAAGCCATCATGATTGTGATGGGTCTGCTCGGCCTGCTGATAACTGGAGCCTTGTTGTCGAGAATCAACTGGCGCTCTCGTGACTTTAATCTCAAGAGCCAGCGCCGGAATATCAGGCTGGTGAATTTGCCAAAAGGTAAGCCGGCTGTTGCTCCCGTATCGAGCGAGGGATGAGTTCTTTGCGACAACCAATGAACCGCCAAGCCGCCAAGGCCGCCAAGGCGATTGAGAGACTAGAAGCGCTGTCTCAACTGAAGAATGCGGCGGCCGTCTTGGCAAAGAACGAATTGAGAAGTTGTTAATTGACTTGGCGCTCTTGGCGCCTTGTCGGTTTCTAAATCGCAAAATCTAAAATCGGCAATAGAGAATGACATTATGCCGCTAGTAAAAGTTCCTAAGCCCAAGTTTAAAGAAAAGCTCAAACGCTTCTTCATGACAGATCTCCTAAAGGGTCTGGGCCTCACGCTGAAGTACAACATCGGCGCCGCGACGGACAGTGATTCCGTCGCCGGTAAGGGCATCTACACCGAACAGTATCCGAAGGTGCGGCCGGACGTGGCCCCTCGTTTTCACGGTGCGCCGCGCTTGAATATGGATCCCGAGACGCACGACACATTATGCATTGCGTGCAATCTGTGTGCGCTCGCCTGTCCGGAAGACTGCATCGATGTTCTGGCGATGGACGTCGAGATTGTCGTCGCTGGAAAGCCGCGCAAGAAGAAGGTCCTTGACGAGTTTATCTTCGACACTTCGCGCTGCATGTTTTGCGCGCTGTGCCAGGAGGCTTGTCCCACGTCGTGTTTGGAATTGACGCAAGACTTCGAGTTAGCCACCTACTCGCGTGCGGGCTTCGTCTGGAACCGCGAAATGCTCGAGCAGGGACGCGAAACCGTCAAGTACACGAGGTAGGTTATTGCCGATTGCCGATTGCCAATTGCCAATTAGCACTTTGTTGGATCTACAGAGTTCCACATGGAGGCCTCACACCCATGAATGCGGAAGAATTAAAGAAGCGGACCAAGGTGTTTGCACTAAGAATACTTAAACTTGCTGCGGCTTTGCCAAACACGATCGAAGGCAAGGCAATTAGAGGGCAACTCGTACGTGCAGGTACATCAGTCGGCGCAAACTATCGCGCTGCCTGCCGGGGGGCGCTCACGAGCGGAGTTCATCGCAAAGATCGGGACGGTCGAGGAGGAATCAGACGAGAGCGCTTTTTGGTTGGAGGTAATTATAGAAGGCGCCTTTCTGAGGAAAGGTCGTGTCATTCCACTGCTCGATGAAACAAACGAGCTTACTAAGATAATGGCCAAATCTCGCATTTCTGCGTCGCGTGGGGTTCGCTCCAATCGGCAATTGGCAATTGGCAATCGGCAATGATCTTATCTGGTTGGGAAGCAATTTTTTTCTGGATTTTCTCCATCGCCGCCATCTTTGCGGGCCTCTTGACCGTGATGGCGCGCAATGCTGTACACAGCGCGCTGTTCTTGATTTCCTCGCTGATGTCGGTGGCCGCCTTGTTTATCCTGCTCGGTGCTGAGTTCATTGCCGGTGTGCAAATCCTGGTCTATGTCGGCGGCGTGATGGTGCTCTTTCTCTTCGTTATCATGCTCGTCAATGTCAGCGCCGAAGAGCAGGGCAAGGCTGAAATTCTCAATAAGCCGCGTCAGGTGGCGGCGAGCTTGTTCTTCTGTTTACTGCTCGTCGTCGGACTTCTATTCGCTATTAATACCGGATACCAGGGATTGCAGAAGCGAGACGAGGAGCTGCTGAGGGCAGCCACCGAGCAGCGCTCAACGCAGAATCAGAAGTTAGTCGCTGGGGCGACGGGAACCAGCCGGATTACCGCAGACACGGAGGGAGTGGGTAACAGTCTCTATCGCTATGCATCGCTTCCTTTTGAGATCGCGAGCGTACTGTTGTTGGTTGCGATCATCGGTTCCGTAATGCTGGCGCGTACGCTAAAGCAGGAGGCGGCGGTGGACGATCTTGCACCCGAAGTCTTGCAAGCAGAAGCGGCGCGCGACCCTGAGCTGGCGGAAACTCCGCCGGTCACCTGACACGAGTTTCGCAGAAGTTCTTATGCTTAACCTTTTTGCTCCTGCATTTGCTTTGCTTTTTCAGGAAGCGACCAACGGGCGCTTTGGCGTGATGTGGCAGAGCGCGAAGAACCCGGATCTCTCAAAGTTTCTCGTGATAGGCGCGTTGCTCTTTATCATTGGCGTTGCGGGAGTGCTCACCCGTCGCAATATCATCGTCATCTTCATGTCGATAGAATTGATTCTCAATGCTGCGAATCTCAACTTCATAGCCTTCTCGCGTTACTTGCAGGACACCGGAAACGTGAATGCGGTTGCCGGTCAGGTTTTCACAGTCTTCGTTATCGTTGTGGCGGCGGCAGAAGCAGCAATCGGTCTGGGTATCGTGATCGCGCTTTATCGGAATAAAGAAACGATCTGGGTTGATGAGATTGATATCTTAAAGTGGTAAACCAGGTGCCGGGTATCAGGTGTCGGGTATCAGTATACCTTCACCCGGCACCCGGCACCTGACACCTTCTAACGCATGCATCGTTACATCTGGCTCGTTCCCCTCTTGCCTCTTGCCGGCGCCGCTATCAATGGGCTGTTGGGACGGAAGTTTCGTTTCTCCGAAAAGCTGATTGGCGGCCTCGCCGTTGGTTCAATCGCCCTTGCCCTCCTTATCAGTCTTGCCGCTGTTTACTCATACGGATACAGCAGTCACGCAATCTGGCCCAACCCCTATCTGACCACGCAGGGCAATTTCACCTGGATTCCGGGAGGAGCGGTCAACGTCACCCAAGGGTCGCATGAGCGTTCAGTCAGCGCGGCTTTAGCAGAGGCGGAAAGGAGACGAGCTGAGCTCCCGCCCGAAGAACGTGACAAGCCGCAGGCGATTCTAAGCTCTGGTTCCGATCAACCGCGCAGCTCTGTTCTAAACGTCGAATGGAGTTATCAACTCGATCCGCTTTCTGCCGTCTTCATGCTGATCGTAACTGGCGTGGGCCTTTGCATCTTTGTCTTTGCCACAGGCTACATGCACGGCGATACGGGCTTCTACCGGTTCTTCGCCTACATGGGCTTGTTCATGTTTTCCATGCTCGTGCTGGTGATGGGCTCAAACTTTGTGATGATGTTTGTCGGCTGGGAAGGAGTTGGCCTCTGCTCTTATCTGC
>JBOGOU010000374.1:0-23315 GCA_050748205.1 Pyrinomonadaceae bacterium
GGTGATCAGCTTTGAGCGGCTTCGGGTGTGTTGAGGCTAGCCGCCAAGAACTTCTTGGCGGCTTAGGAGAAACTTTTTTCTTGACAGCCCTTTCATAGAACCGCTCCCGGTTCCGTAACGTTCGTACGCTCAAGGTCGCGTAACCCTTGATCAGAATTTCAAATTAGGACACCACCCCAGGGCGATGGTGTTTTCTGGAGATGAGGAGAATGAGTTGATGGGCTTAAAGGAGAAAATCATCGCTGACTTGACCGCTTCGATGAAGGCGCAAAATGCTGCTCGCACCTCAACCCTGCGAATGGTCAAAGCGGGAATGATGAACCGCGAAATTGAGAAGGGTGGCGCGCTTGATGAGGAGGAAATGACGAAGCTATTGCGATCAATGGTCAAGCAGCGCCGCGATTCCATCGAGCAATATGAAAAGGGCTCTAGGTTGGATCTGGCAGATAAGGAAAAGGCGGAGATTGAAGTAATAGAGGCTTATCTGCCGCAGGCGGCGTCTCAGGAAGAGGTCGAACAAGCCGTCAGCCAGGCCATCAGTGAAACGGCTGCCTCATCAATGAAAGATATGGGCAAGGTAATGAAGGCCGCTCAGGCAAAGCTCGCCGGTAAGAATGCAGACGGCCGCATGGTGAGCGAGCTAGTGAAGGCAAAACTAGGCGGCTAGAAAAGCAATCCCACCCACGGCACTGGGTGAATTCTTCAAGTCCAACCTACAAAGAACTTCGATCGATTCTTGAATCCAGTAGGCAGCACCTGAAAAATCCACCCACTCCCGTGGGCGGGATTTCCAGAGTTTTCGCCAGACTCACACGTCAAAGCCGTGGCGCCAGGGCTTTGTTTCCGCAAGCTGCAATATCACGCTATTGCGTTCAGGGCCTTTTACGGCTTGGCGACGCCTTACTCTTTATAAGTTATTTCAATCTGCGGCTGGTCCGTCTTGTCAAAAGTACTGCCGAAGAATACTTCACCGGTGCTGGGATCCCTAACCACGACTTTCAGTATGTGAGATTTGTCCTTCTTATGTTTGTACTTTCCTTGTTTATCGGGCGTGCCTAAACAATCGGTCCCATGGTTCTTCCCGCATTGGATCTCCAGAGATCCTCCCTTGATGATCAGCACGTCATCTCCTGGCACGCCCTGGTTGACGAGCGCGAAGACACCGAGGGCCAACAAAATGATCGTCGTTAAGGCAATTATGAGCAGACGCAAGCTAGGCATTCTTTCTCTCCTTTTTCAGGCAGTGGAAAACCTTTACGCAGCGGAAAAGAACCCGCACACGCCTTAAACTCGCACCTTACTGATTCGCTGCGAGCAACACGAATTGTCACAAACTCGAATGAATTATGGCTATTAAGGCAATCATCCTGGGTGGTCACCCAGCACCTGTCAGTTCAGTAAGCTTTTGTCGGAGTCGCTTTATGTCGGGGCGACCCAGATAACCATTGTAGTTATCCGTGCCCCAGCGCTGCTCGAGTTTTGCAAGTGACTGCGCCGCAGACGAAGCATATTTCTGACCCCCTGACGAGTCACCCAGATTCCGAGTTGCGAGGGCCGCAAACAGCCAGGCCCTCCATTCCGATTCCTGATGACCGCCGCGAGCAAATGCTTGCTGGGCCTCCAACGCCACTTTCAATGCGCCCCGTGAGTCTCCCGTGGCAATCATCGCTTCCGCGAGCGCCAGTTGCGCTGTGCCTAGCTGGTAGGGATCGTTGAGCTTCGTGGTGATCGCGACCACTTCCATGGCCAGTTGCTTCCCAGACGCCGGGGCACCGCTTTCAGCCTGGGCCAATCCCATTATGCGTTTGGCTCCGGCCGCGATATCAGGAAAATCCGTATTGGCGAGAGTTATTACTTTTCCGGCCATGGTTTTCGCGTCGGAAAAACTCCCCTGGCTTAGCGCGATCTCGGCCGCGAGAAGCTTACCTTCAATTGATAGCTTCTTATATCCGCCGGTTGGCCTGTCGGCAATAGTGGCGGCTTCGTCAAGGAGCGCTTGAGCTTCCTTGTAACGCCCGAGTTGCCAAAGCATGTTTCCGCGCGCTTGCAGATTGAAGCCAACGCTGCGCTCGACGCCCAGCGTTGTGTATATCGCGTGCGCCTGACCATAATGATCCAGCGCATCCGGGAACCTCTCCTGGCGAGCGAATCCAGTGCCTAATTCTGAGTGCGCAAGCGCGATTAGCGATTGATCGTTCGACTGTTGACCGAGTCGCAAGAGCTCCTCATTAAACTTATTCGCGCTCTCATAGTCTCCTCGCTGCCGATTCGCGCGAGCGAGCAACGTGAGGCAAAAAGATGTCTCGCTTCTGTACCCTCCCTGTCGGTAAAATGCGAGCGCCGGCTCAAGGTAACGTAGGGCCTCGTCGGCGTTGTTCTGCTGTAATCTCAAACTCGCCAGAGAGAAGCGCGCCCTTGCTTCGTTGCTTAACGCTTTGCTTCGCTGCGCCCATTGCAACGCCTCGCTAAAGTACTTGTCAGCCTTGGTGTATTCGCCCTTGATCAGAGCATTATTGCCCTGATCGTTCAAGCCGCGCGCACTAAGATTCTCAAGGCCATTGTTCTGCGCAAAGTCAACGGCCTGTTGGAGGTATTCGCCTGCCCGGCTGGTGTCTCCCATGTCGACTGCAACGCTGCTCAATTGCAACAGGGTTTTAATCTCCTGTGATTTATTGTCGGCAGCCCTTGCCAACGCGAGCGCTTGTTCCAGTTGAACTTTCGCTTCTGGTAATTTGTTGAGCTTATTGAATAGTGCACCCCGCTGAAACAGGACCTCTGCACGTCCCTCGAGGTTTCCGAGCGCTTGGTAAATCGCTTCAGCTTTAGCGAACGCGGTTTCAGCGTTAGCCAGGCCTTGCTGCCGGCCGTACAGGATTCCTAGTTGCAAGAACGGCGTTGGATACTGTGCGTTTAGTTGCGAGGCGTTCGCGTAAGCCTCGATCGCTTTCTTGGGGTCGTTGTTCTTGTCGTGGGCACGTCCCAGATCAACCAGCACGTAGGGCTTATCAGAATCAGACGCTTGCTCAGCAATTTGGTTGTAAAGAGAAACAGAATTCCCGAAATCGCGCCTTGAGGTGGCGATGATTGCATCGAGGTAGAGTGCGTCGGCGTTTGAAAGCGCCGATCGATCCGCGGAGTTTACGCGCAACAGTTCGTCCTTTGCGCGGTCTCCATAATCCAGCTCGACGAGTGCCTCAGCGAGGCGCGCGTGTGCGAGGATAAATGCATTATCAGAAGCGATTGCTCTCCCCAGCGCCTGGCTCGCTTGGTAGTACGCGCCATCCCGCAGTGCACTGGTTCCGACATCGTACCAGCGTTGGGCATCCGCAGTCGGTTGGTGCGGGCGGGGCCGCCACAACCGAAGGGCGACCAACCCAAGCCCCACAACCGCCATCGCGCCAATCAGAATGTAAGAGATAGGGATTCGCGGCCGCCGCAAAACCTGAGAAATATTGCTAAGCGTCTTGCTGTGCGCTGAGAGTGGCATGCGAGGGCTTCGCTTGATTGTCTGGCCTGAATCTAGCTCCAGCCGTTCCTTGACGGCACTCAGGTCATCGATCATTTCCCTCGCTGACTGATACCGTTTCTCCACTTTCTTGGCGAGTGCCTTGAGAGTTATGAAATCAAGCTCTCGCAAAATGTCAGGATTGATCTTAGACGGCGCCGGCGGTTCAACGTGCAGCACGTTGGCGGCAATCTCGATGTAGTTGCTCCCGGAAAACGGTGTGCGACCCGTAATGGCTTCGTAGAGCACGATGCCGAGTGAAAACAGATCGCTTCTTCCGTCCACCGGCAAGCCCATGGCCTGCTCAGGCGACAGATAGGCCGGGGTTCCAAGAATGATTCCACTGCGCGTCTCATTGGATAAGAGCGTTGGCGCCTCCGGTTCTGAGCTGCCAACAGGATCTTTATTCAGTTGTTTGGCTAACCCGAAGTCGAGCACCTTAACTTGCCCGCTGTCATCGATCATGATGTTGGAAGGCTTGATGTCGCGGTGAATAACTCCTTTGTCATGCGCCACCGTCAGAGCTGTGGCAACATCGGTAACGATCTCCACGGCACGCAGGAGGTTGAGTTCGCCTTTTTGCATTAGCTGTGTGAGCGTGCTGCCCTTCGCGAGTTCCATTACGAGAAATGGCCGGCCGTCATCCGTTTCACCATAATCGAAGAGCGTTGCGACACCGGGGTGGCTCAACTCTGAGGCAGCGCGGGCTTCACGCAAGAATCGCGCGCGATAGTCATGCGAATTTGAATTGATCGAGGGGAACTTGATCGCCACGCGTCGACCGAGATGTGTGTCTTCGGCAAGATAAACTGTGCCCATGCCACCTTCGCCGAGGGGTCCCAGGATGCGGTAATGTGAAACTGTTTGCCCGATCATTGGCGATTAACGGTGAACGAAGGGAGTTCCGCGGTCATGGAGATGGCTGGAACTTCAACTGGAAAAGCAGCGGTGCGAAGGTCGATAAGTACGGGCAAATACTACGCCAGGGCAATAGGCTTTTCAATAGGATCGCGGTAAAAAAGAGGCTGCTAAGAACGGTCTCGGAGGGGCTTGCCAGGCACTCAACCACCCATGCAGGACCCAAACAAGAGTGACGCTCTCCCGCGGAAAGTTGGAAGAACTCACGGAGTGCCCGCTCCGGGCACCTCGGCCATGGTTTCAACGTGAAGTATGCCGTCCTTTATGGTGCCTTCGGCCGCCACGGTCAGACCTCTCTGGACTTTGGTCTTGCGGAGTACCTGGAGAGCAAGCTTGTTTCCGTTGTCGTCGAGCTTGTAAAGCGTGTCTTTGGAGACTACAGCGTAACCGCTGGCGACACACCTTGGCGACAGCGAGCAAGAAACCATATGCTCCTTGTCTTTCGCATCCAATCCCGTGGCGCAAGCGTTATCGATCAAGTAACCCGTGACCTTCGTCGCTTTCTTCTCGTCCTGCGCATAATGCAGCAGGGCGGCGAGCGCTAAGATGGTAAGTAAAAAGAAGGATTTGCGAAACATCTCTGCACCGTCCTTTTGGGCTGATTTGTTATGTTGGCAAACTCGCGGTTGCTAGACTGTAAGCAATGTTAGCACACAACCACGGCGTTGATCGTATTGTCTTCGTTACCGTAGTGTCCTAATTGCAGATCAGGACACTACCTTCGTTACAGAGCGTATACTGACTGGGCGCGTTATCTCAGCCGATCAGTCGTTTAGAAAACTATTCAGCCGTTGCCGACTCCTGTGAACAAACTTAGCGTCATACTACAAACAGTGATCACTGTTCTTCTCCTCGTCTTGTGTTTTGGCCAGTCCTCATCAACTGCGGCGCGAGCCGGCGCCTCAAGTCTCCTCGATCGGCGCTCCAAAAGTGACTTCATTAGCCTTCGCACCGAGGTCCGGCAACAGTCCGCTGTCCCTGCGTCCGTTGGTAAGCGGCGCGGGACCCGCTCCAGGAAGGGTCTGGCCTTACGTAAACCTGACGTGATTTATTACCCGACACCCGAGGAAACCGTGGCTGAGATGTTGCGTTTGGCGAACATCAATCCCGGTGATGTCTTGTACGACCTGGGCAGTGGAGATGGAAGGATCCCGATCATGGCGGCGCAGAAGTATGGCATCCGGGCAATTGGGATTGAGATAGATCCAAAGCTGGTGGCCTTGGCTCGAGAGCGAGCACAACTGGCCCAGGTAGCTGAACTGGTAAACTTTCGAAACGATGACATGTTTCGGACAGACATCGGCGAGGCTACCGTAGTCACTCTTTACCTTTCGAATAAACTCAATCTGCTTTTGCGGCCCAAGCTTCTGCGCGAACTGCGACCCGGGACGCGCATCCTCTCGCACGATTTTCATATGGGCGATTGGCAGCCGGAACAGACAGTCAAAGTGCCATGGCAGGGCAACCTCTATCGCACCGTTTATCTCTGGACGGTGCCCCCGCATGATCTAAGCGGCAAAAAGAAGAAAGCGAAGTAGCAGTCAAACATGAATGATCCCGATGAGCTCAAGCTCTTACTGGGACCGCGAGCGTCTCGCCCGCCCGCGTGAGTCAGGCGCAAGTTGCTTGGACCAAAACCTGTTCGCGCTTCGCGCTCATTGCGGGCGAGACGCGCGCGGTCCCAGTGTTCACGTTTGAATGGTTTCCGAAAATATTCTGGTTGAGTCAATCCTCATTTGGTTTAGCCTAGGATCGATTTGCCGTGGCCAATTCCACCGGAGCTAAGATGTCGAATCGAAGACTGTGGCCTTGGTTTGCGATGGTTGCAATACTGGCAGCCACGGCTTGGCAACTGCGCAACCAGGGCCGGTCATGGTGGTGCTCCTGCGGCAGACCTTTTCTTTGGGCCGGCGTCATTTGGAGCTCTCACAATTCTCAACATCTTCTGGATCCCTACACCTTTACCCACGCGCTTCATGGCTTCGCGTTTTGCTGCCTGCTCGCCTTATGTGTTCCGCGGGCGTCTCAGCCCGGGAAACTCAGTATGGGCATCCTGCTGGAGGCGATTTGGGAAGTCTTTGAGAATACTGAATTCGTTATTCAGCGCTACCGTGAGGCTACGGCCGCGCTCGGATACTTGGGTGATTCGATTGCTAACTCGTTGGGCGATGTCGTCACTTGCGGGATTGGATTCATGATTGCGCAGCGACTTGGTTTCCGTCGAGCGGTAGTAGTATTTGCTTTGACGGAGTTGGTCCTGCTTTTCTTGATAAGAGACAGCCTGATCCTGCAGATTTTGATGCTGATCTACCCGAACCAAACGATTAAGGCATGGCAGATGGGTCACTAGGTCGGGACACGCATCACGGAGCATCGAAGACGGTGAAGTTGTCCCAACGGTTCACTAATCCGAGGCCGGAGGAATTGTTGTAGAGTCCGGCTCCTGATGCAGTTGCCATGACGCTTGTGTTCGTTGAGTAAACGAGCGTTGCTCCCACAAAAACATCAATTGTGCCTGAACTTCGGGTCACAACTCTTAGAGTGGTCCAGGTAGGTGGCAGCGTTACATCGCCGGCTAAATCTATTCAGTGACCATTGATGTAGTAACCGACTGTGAGTAGGCGATTGGCTGAACCACTAGGACTGTTGCTAGTGTAGGCAAAGAAAAAGTTTCTCGCGTCCATCACGCGAAAACTCAAGCCAGTGTGAATGCCGCTTCCCCAATTGCCTGGACGGCGATCGACACGAATATCCACGTTCGCCGCACTCGATCCGGTCTGCACCCACGCGACATCAGCATTGTTGGCCAGTAAGACAGCGCGTCCATTTAAAATGCCAAAGGGCTGGCGCGAGCTGAGTGGTTGACTACTCTGCCAAAGGCGCGTTCCTTCATAACCCCATTCGGTTGAACCCAACCCACCATTGCTGCCAAAGGTGTAAGTGGAATTGACCCGCGAAAACGAATCGAAAACCAATGCTCCAGCAGGCGCGGGTAGCGGAGGTTGAACCGGTACAGGCTGCGGCGGCGTTCCCGTTGCGAAGTTTGGCGCGGTTGGATCGAGCACGAATTGCGGAGGCGGACAGGCTTCACAAAAGTTGAGAATTCCCGTGCCGGTTCCTCGCAGGAAACCTGTGTGCGTTACTCCGCTGTATCCCTGAGATAGATCCGCAACCAGCCTCGGCACAGGTTGAAAATAGTAACTGAGAAGGTTTCCGTCCACGGAGAAAACTGTCTGTGGTGCAAAAGAGGCCTCAGGCGCACCTTCGCGAGGATTGCGAGTTTCATAACCGCGTACCTGCGCGATACGCCCTTTGAGGTTACTGTGGTCGGAACCGCCAATCAAAAGTCTTCCGCCACCCCCGCTAGGCCCAGGTGTCAGGCGAGGGCCAAGGAACAAAGACTTTCCCACCGGCACTCCATCAAAATATGTGTAGATGAATTGACCGTCCCAGCCAACCGCTATATGTCCCCACTCACCCGGCGCGGGTCCCTGGTCGCTGCTGAAATAGTTCTCATGAGTAATACCGTTGTAGATATCGCCGAAGAGTTGATATCGATTTGGCTCGTTCGTGCCGAGATGGGAAAAACCAAAGAGTAAGGCGTGCGCCCCACCGTACCCATCCGACAATATATAGGAGACTTCCGTGCTGCTCCCCGGCATTGCCCAAAACTCCCAAAAGAAATGGCCCAGGGGAACGTTTTCCGGCCAGAAGAAGGAGTAATCTGCAGTCTTCGGCGTCCCATCAAATTCCAGGACATAAGAGGGGTTGGAAAACGGCGCCAGCGTGGCAGTGAAACCGGTTGTCTGGGCTGCGGCTAAGTTGTTGAAAGATCGGGTAGCAGGAGCAAACGTGTAGTAGCTCTGAGTCATTGAAGGCGTCAAAGAGTAGTTCCCAGTGGCGGTTGCTCTGAGGGAATAGTTGCCATTTCCGTCTGTTGTCGTCGTAGCGCTCTCGGAACCCGATAAGGTTACCGTTATGCCAATGAGACCATTCCCACCGGTACCTGTAACTCTTCCACTCAGAATGAAGCGCCAGAGGCCTGTGAAATTGACTATCTGATTACTGCTTAGATCAGCGACGTTCTGCGAGGCGAACGTGTAGAATTCGTTAGACGCAGGGGTAACGACGTAGCGAAAGCCGGCCGGCAAACCTGGAAATTCATAGTTGCCACCGCTGTCAGTTACGGTGGTTCCCTGAGACTCACCGGTCAATCTAACAGCGATCCCCGCCAGCACGTCGCCGTTTTGATCAACAGTCTTCCCCCTTATGCTGAAGATTTGCCGAGTAGCCGCGAAGTTGCGGTTAAGCTGGTCGGCGCTAAGGACGTCTACGAACTGAGTCTGAGGGGCGAAGTCGTGATAGGGGAGTACAGGAGAGATTGTGTAGTTTCCTCCTGCAGGTAAAACGAATGAATAATTGCCGTTTTCGTCGGTACTGGCCGTTGCGACCCGGAAACCGGCCAGTTGAATAACCAGGTTTCCTGCTGCGTTAGGTCCCAATGTGACACGACCGCCCACTGTGTAGTTGCGCCGCGTACCCTCAAAATTAACCAGCCGATTCCCACTCAAGTTATTGATGCTCTGTGAGGCGAAGCTGTGATACACGGTTGTTGCGGGCGTTATAGTGTAGTCACCAACCTGCGACACCGTAAACGAATACTGACCGCTCTCACCAGTCACAAATAGTCCCGTCTGCGCACCGCTTAAAGCAACAGTAACGCCGCTCAGCCTATTCCCCTCCGCCATTACCTGTCCGCTAATGGTGTAGGGCGGCGCTGGTGTCGGAGTAGCTCCAACATCGTCGGGAGGGCCATCACCAACATGGCCGATCCCGACCCGCACACGGTTGCTGCGGAGATCGCGATAGGTAACTTGCAGGAGCACATCGCCAACGTCGCCAAGATTATCGCTTAGTCTAATTACTACGGCACTCATCCACTCAAAAGATGGCACCGGCCCAACATACTCCACGGTTAAGTTATGACGTTGATGAGCTGCATCCTCAGCATCAGCCCTCACCAGCGATAAATCCTCGCCTGGTTGTAGGGTTAGATTTAGAGCGAACAGCATGATCCGAGTTCGCTGATCGGAACCTCGAGCGAACGGCGAAGTCGGGGCAAAGGGCTCGGCCGTAAAAGTCAAAGACTCCATGGCAATCGCTCGGGTTGAAGTTGCGCGACTGACGAGGATCGGAGGACCATTGGTGGCATTGCCCGGTCTGCTTTCGCGAAAGCAGACCCAAAACGAAGCAACCAGAAGGCTGAAAGCAATGCCCGATCGGCGCAAGTAACCCGACGATAGAAATCGGACAGGCAGGGTTTGCCTCATCAACAATTTGATCGTTTTTGGCGTGATTCGGGGATCCTGAACAGGGCCTTCGCGCCTTGCTGCACCGCCTGTGGGAAGGCCAGTCGAGACTAATGTCCCTTTTTTGATTACTCGAGCTGAGGAGGTATCGGCCAGTCGATAGAATTCAGGGTCGAGTTAGAAATCGTGCGTGAAGAAAGCGCGGGGATAATATAGCGACGAAGAATTCAATTCAAGAGGATTGATGGGAGACCGGTGCAGTCCTACAGCCACAACTCAGTTATGTTGGTTGTTTTGGGAAGAGTCCTTCAGTGGTGTTCCATTCGGTCGAATGATTCCTCAACACTCTCATTCACACCGCGGCTTTGGCCCGCTGACGTGGGGAATTCTTATTGTCCTTGAACCGTTTTTACGGTTTCTCTGCGCGAAGGCTGAGAACAAACCGTTGAAACGGTTGATAAGATTCTCGGGGCAAACCGGAAAACACGAATTGGCGCCAGCGTCGGTGTAAAGATTGCCCAGGAAGCGGCCGGCGGTAGGCCTTCGGGCACAGGCGCGGCGGCTTATTGAGCAATCTTAAGTTCATCCGCAGACTTGTGTTTTTCGGAGCAGGAGTTTCACGCAAAGACGCAAAGTAGCAAAGACGCTAAGAAGAAGGGATTAAACTTTGCGTCTTTGCTCCTTTGCGTCTTTGCGTCAGATCAGCATGATTTGCGGGGAGACTGCAACTAAGTCACCGGGCTGAAGCCACAACGTGAATAAGAGGCAAGAAACGCAGATCGAACCCAGTCACTGATGGTGCCATTTTGAGTCTTCTTTGGCTTTTCCCCGCGTTCACTGTGCCTCCTTGGTGAATAAACCTCGGGAAACACTCAGCGCGGAGACACACCAGAGAACACGGAACCAGAAAAAGAAGCCGAACTATGACTCTACTGGGTGTGCGACATATTTGTGGGTGGCGAGGGCTAGCCAACCGCACGCATTTCCCAAAACTCCTCCCAACGGCCACTCAGTTGGGCGCAGCGCAACGCGATGATGGCGTTGGCTCCGCGCAAACTCCAGCGCATGCCTGATTGCTTCAAGCGGTAACCCACGATGGTTTTGCAACCAGCTTCGATCACACCTGAACCAACGAACAATCCCTGGCGGCGAAATTCTGCGTAGCGCATGCGTTCGCGATTGCTCTCGAAGTAACCGATTGTTTGGCGCACCACTTCTTTGGTCTGCGTCGCAGTCGGCCGGAGCCGCCGGAGACTAAGCAACAGAGACTCCACATCACCTTCATCAAGTTGGGCCAGTCGCGCGGCGGTCCATTGCTTGGCCTTCGCAGTGGCTGCTCCATAGACAAGCTTGCTCAAGTCGGCGAGATGCTCGCGCGCGTGATAGAGATCCACTATCTCGATAGCTCCTGGAAAGTGCTCCGCGGCGATGCCCCACACCCAAGGCGCCCCATCACCGATGACTATCAGCTGCGCCGCGCGTCTAAGCCCGCGTCGTTCTGCTTCCCCATAGATGCGCCAGCCAAACTCCCCCGCCACCTCTATTGCTCCTACATACGTGGTGGCAGCTTCATCGCGCACCGGATGACCTTTCTCATCAACTGCTGTTTGCGTGAACACACAACCCAGCTTAGCCTCCCGCGTGTGGGCCTCGCCCGTCGCAGCTTTGCCTCGTCGCCCTTCAGTCTCACGCTTGATTACCGGCACGCCGGTGCCGTCGAAGCTTACGTACAGCTTCGCTACCGATTTCAGGGGTACTACTTTCTGGTCGTTTATCGCCCGCCGTCGTTCCCTTTCTCCCAGCGCCTCAATTTCTGCTCCAACTCCTTCCGCAACTCGTTCCACGGCTTTGGTTTGCACTTTGATCCCGGCTAACTCCTCCAGGTCCATGCGCCCTTCATTGAATGATTCTTTCCCGCCCACGCGCCCCATTAAGCGCCGCACTCCCGGACTAAACGACGTGCCCACCAGATCCAGTGCTTCATCCTGCGGTAGCACACCCGCACCACACTCGTCACAGTGATAATAGGCGCGGCGAAACTCCACTGGTCCTACTACCGTGCTGATCTCTTTGCTGCGGTAATCCACAAAAGTTGCGGCGTGACCAGCCCTGCATTGCACCCCGGCGCCAGAGCCACCCGGGTCGCTGTTGAGTATTTTCGCCAGCAGCACTCCTCCTACTTCGTGCATCGCTGACCGGATCGCCAGCTCGCTCGCTTCCAGATCCAAACTACCCGCTGGTCGCAGTAGCCGCCCCAGCAAACGCTCTAGCTCCTGCGCCACTTCTTGCTGTACTTCCGCTGCAAGGTTTTTTTTAGCCGGGCCAACTCTCGCTCGTCGCTGATCTCTGGTGCGGGCCGCAGCCGACAAAGCTGCTCACTGACCGCCACCAGTTCACTACAGAGCTCACCAAAGCGCCGGTAGTTCGCCAATTCTCTTTCCACTTTCTCCAGCTCCGGCCCCAGTCGAATCACCTGCGCGCGGCTACGGTTGTTCTGGGTCGTGTTCCATAAATACTGCGGTCCATGCCCCTGATGCCCGGGCTGGGCACAGGCGCAGTTTTGCTTGCCACACTTCCGATAATTACTCGAGATCATCCCCGGACGAAAATCTCCCAAAGCCTCCAACTCCTGGAAAAGCTGCCGCCGCCGCGCTTCCAGCTCACTGAGCGTTGCTGCCATGATGGCCTCCGGTTATCTGCATGCTGATATATCATGCAGATAATACCGGCTCGCTCATGATTTTGCAACCCGCCCATAAATATGTCGCACACCCTTGAACTATCAGTCCTTTGACATCGCTCTCCACCGGGAATAGTCTTGACGGCGCTTTGATCTTCTGGGCCGAACTCTAACATGAGCGTTTGATTCTGAGTCTATCTCCTAAAGGAGCCAACAAGCGATGTCAGTAACCTCAATCTGCATTGCCGCATTCCTCGCCGTCTTGGGTTTCATCTTGGCCATAATAGTGATTTGGTTAGTGGCAAAACCGGATGCCGGATCATACTTAACCGCCAAAGAGACACTTGAGGAGTTTAGGAAAGAGCCTCGCCTAGCCATCAAAGTATTCATTATTCTGTTGTACCTTCCCCGATTCCTTGGAAAGGGCCTTCTAGGAGCTGTTCTAGCGTTATCGGTCGCCGCATTTGCTTGTCTGAGTGCGATCTGTGAGAGCGGAACGGTTGAATCGCTGAGAGTTGTCCGCGATATGTTGCGAGACTTGTATACCTTCGTCGAACACCTTGTTGCGAAGTCGTGAAAGAAGAAGGATTTTTCGTTTAGATTTGCACGTTTTCGAGCCTATCTCCGCTATAGATATAGGGGAGCCGATAGCTCACCCTGCTCAACGCGGAGGTAGAAGGCTATATGGATGCCGCAAGTGAATCATTGGCAGGAGTTTGGGCGGTGGTGGGCGGAGTCGGAGCAAGAACTACTCAGAGTTGCTCGCCGATATGGCGCCAATCCGGACGAATCCCGTGATGCCGTCCAAGATCTTGCGGTTTTGGCAGTCCAAAACTACAAGCGATTCTTTGAGAAGGCGGAATTTAGAAGGTGGGCATTTGCAAGGCTTCACTGGCTTATTTTGGATCGGTTTCGCTTCGCTCGGCGCACTTCAGTAGAGTTTTCTCAAGATCTAGTAGCGCCGGTCGAACCAGGGCAAGAGAGCGAGATACTCGCTCATGAAATGTTGGAATTAGTTAGAACATTACCGACACGTCAACAGGAGGTTGTTATGATGACAATCCAAGGGCATTCGCCCGCAGCCATCGCTGAAAAAATGGGCATCACAGAGGCAACTGTTCGTTCTCTGAGACGCTTTGGAAGGAGTCATTTAGCGGCGCTTCTGGCAAGAAAGGTAGTAAAAAAATGAACACCAGTATTACTAATGAATGGTTGCACAGTGAAGTAAATAGTTCCACCCCAATTTTAAAGAAGGCATTGCAGATAACTGGAAAGGACGAGGTTCGTCCTCGTCAAGTCGTACGGAAACTTGCGACGATTTCAGGAATCCTTGCTGTCGGAATACTGGGTCTTATTTGCACGCTAATAGCAATAAGGCTTGGACTATTTCACTCATCCGGGCAGCAGTCTTTGGCTGGACTGTTCGTGCTTCTGTCGGTAGGGTTGATTCTAGTATCGTTCTTCGGCCTTCTCCTAGCGATATGGGGTGCCTTTGTTTCAACCTATCTGCAATCCCAAGGCTGGAAGTTTGAAGTAGCTGAAGTTACCGATCAGATTCAAATCATCGTAGAGTCTGTAGCCGCCGCTGCTCCGCGAGTAGCAGTTGCTAGAGGTGACTTGTCTACTGAAACGACATTTCCAGTTAACGAGCCTCTCGTCGAGGCTGTTCGAAAGGTGGTGTCCAGAGCCGCTCCTACTGAGACTGCCGAAATGGTCTCAGCATTCAGAGATGCGGCGGAGGGGGTGACTGCAGTGGCAGCAAAAGTGCGCGGATAACGTTGGCCAGAGCGGCCTGCCTATAGTGCCAAGTCCGCCTACTCTTTTTCACTGACCGCATAGGCGCTTCGCTACAACCTTGTGAGAGGCCAAGAGAATGTGGGAATCGCGGGATAAGTTGTTAATCGCAAAAGATATGTGCAAGTTCGTCTTGAAGTTTGGGAGCAAACTCCCAACACTATGGTTTGCTCAAAACCGGCCGGACGACCAGTTGTTAAGCTGGAATTCTGCTGGTTGGTTTGCCCCCCGGTTTTTTTGAAATCCTCAGTAGCTTCCTGCGCGAGATGTAGATCGATTGATCTCCGCACGTCAACACGCTTCTTGATAATGCCGATACTAAGCGCTGCATCGGCGTTAAGCTGAAGCGCATCTTGCTGAGAAGCGTCAAGCAAGATGTTTACGGAAGCAGTATCCCGGGCGCTCAGATTAGGTTCGTAACTTGCCATGCCGCGATACACTGAAGAAGGTAATGGTAGTCTTGAATCCGCGTTATAGAGCGTGTCGAAGCGATCTGGATCGCGGGCATATACAGTGTATGCCTCAATGTAAGCACGAAGGAAACGCTTGAGATCGTCCGCGCGATTATTGACGACATTCTTGTGCGCGACGATAACTGCTGTCGAAACCCACTCTTTGAGAATCCGGGCTCGATTTCCCTGAAGTGCAACTGCAATGGTTGGATCGTAGGTTGCTATAGCATCTGTATCGAGCCATCTTTGTGAACCATCGCGCGCAATTAAGGCGGCATGCTCGGCCTGGTCTAGGTTCACGACGGTTACATCCTTCCCAGTGTCCAGACCAACTTCTCTTAGCCTTTGAACAGCGTCCCGGTGTGTGGTCGAACCAAAAGCAGTAGCTAAGACCTTCTTTCCGGCAAGATCGCTTAAGCTCTTCAGCGGAGATCCAGGGGGAACTATTATCGCCGAGCGATAATTGACCATTCGTCCTATAATCCGCCAGTCGGGATCGCGACTGATTAGGGTGATAGCTGGCTGATTACCGACGAAGAGAATGTCGACCTCGCCTGCCAACGCAGCTTCTGTCATCGGACCGCCATATGTAAACGCCTTGAAGTCGACCGCTATACCATTGCGTGGCAAAACGTCACTGTTCTTGAACACTTCAACGATCTGTCCCTGATTCGCCCAAGGAGGTTGCCAACCGAGACGAAGAGGCTTAGGCCCTCCAGAAGGTCTTCGATTGCATACTGAGAAAGCGCCTACGGAAAGTAGGATCAAAAGTACCGGGATAAGACGTTTCAAGTTAGAAGACTTCATCGAATTATTCTCCTGCCACAATACTGGTTGATAACTCATCTTCGAGGGCATGAAACTCCTTGGTACGCCTAATGGCCAGCGGACGCGGACGCGAGAATGGAATGGGCACGCTCGCCTTGATCGTTGCTGGTCTATGTGACATAACCAGAACGCGATCCCCCAAGTAGACCGCCTGGCGAACATCATGAGTTACCAAGATAGTAGTGAATCCCTTAGCCTCTCGCAGAGAAAGGAACTCGCTTTCCATTTCAGCGCGTGTCTCGACATCAAGAGCGCCGAAGGGTTCGTCCATCAGTAGGACAGCTGGTTCAGCCGCGAGAGCTCTTGCCAAAGCCAGTCTCTGCCTCATTCCGCCAGAGATTTCATGCGGATAATAGGACTCAAAACCTTTCAGACCAACAGTCTCAATGATATCAAGGGACCTTGCACTTCTACTCCTTGCGGCGATACCTCTAGCCTCAAAAGCAAACTCGACGTTGGCGCGCGCCGTCATCCAATCAAACAAACAAAGATCCTGAAAAAGCAGAATTCGGTCAGGGCCAGCACCCGCAATCGGTAGTCCATCAATTCGTACTGTGCCTCCTACTGGTTGGGTCAATCCAGCGAGTATTCGCAGCAATGTTGTCTTGCCACAACCACTCGGGCCAACCAGACAAAGTAACTCACTCTCATTCACCTCAAAAGATACCGACTCAAGAACTGGCAGCCTAGTTTCGGATCCCGGCACGATAAAAGAGTGCTTTAGGTTTTCAACCGAAATCTTTGGTGCGTTTGACATGTCTTCATTCTTCCGCCAACAGCGATTTTCCACGCTCTCTCCATGGCATAAACCATCTCGCGAGCATGATCATAATTCGGTTCAGACCAAAACCTATCAGGCCAATTACAACCATGCCGGCGACAACCTGCTCAGCTTGCAGTTGGGCTCGGCTGATCTGAATCATATAACCCAGCCCCGATTGAGCTCCCACCAACTCCGCTGTTATTACGACCATCCAGGCAACGCCTAGACCCGTGCGGAGTCCCACGAATATTAGGGGCAACGCCTGCGGCAAGATAACCTCACGAAACAAAAGCTGACGCGAGGCTCCATGACACAGTGCGACCTCCACCGTTTCCTGCTCCACAAGTGAGACGCCT
The DNA here is from genome assembly GCA_050748205.1 of Pyrinomonadaceae bacterium. Taxonomy (GTDB): domain Bacteria; phylum Acidobacteriota; class Blastocatellia; order Pyrinomonadales; family Pyrinomonadaceae; genus PSRF01. The sequence goes on from JBOGOU010000374.1 coordinate 16,606, forward strand.
AGGTACGCATTGGTGAATATCGGGAAGAAAGCTCCGAGTCCAACTAAGAAGTACGCCGGAGGATCACCGAAACCAAACCACAACAAGGCTATCGGTATCCAAGCAATAGGTGGAATCGGTCGAATCAGGTCAACGATAGGTCGCACGAGATCTCCAACGTATTTCATTAGCGCTGCGAGAATTCCAAGCGATATAGCCAGTACGGCCGAAATACCAAAACCGACGAGCACACGGCGCAGACTATGCAACGCATCACTGACTAGCCGTCCCTGCGTAGTTTCCTTGAAGATCGTTTCGATGACCACAGAGAGCGGAGGTATTATATTTGGATTTATGAGCGATGCCCTTGAAAGAGCTTCCCACAGAACGGCGATTAGGATGATGGCTAAGACGCCTCGAAGACGAGAAGCCAATCTGTCACTCCCGTGAATTCTTGTAATCACTTTACTTCACTCAGAACGTGCTGCCCGCTGCTGAAGCAACCTGCCTTTTTGAAGCTAGCTCGGAGGTGATATTTCTATGGTAGGCGAGAAATAGGCGTGAGAGTCGTGCCTCCCACGAACCGCAATAAGCCGTTCGGTTCTGGGGCTGCTTCATAACTCGGTGTTCAAGGCTGAAACGCTCACTATCAGCAACGGCATGAACATAAAGATAGTGTAATCGCTTGCATCGATTGGACTCTAGCAAGCCGATCCAAGAAGGATACAAAGGCACATGTCTGAAGCGGTCAGTTATAGTAATCAACCGTTCCAGCGGAGGGTTGTATAACTCAAGTAGATCAAACCGCCAGGTTGATTGTTCATAAACCTGCTTCATGCTCTCGGAGACGAGCAGAACTCCTTGTTCATTTGAGAAAGATATGCTGAGCATCTGAATCCGGCCGCCTGGTTTTAGATGACTAGCTCCGTCCGTTAGGACGCGCGTCGAAACCGACATTCCTAGAGGGCCCCCGTCTGAATGAGTAAAGAAACCAGATCCCTCAGGTGTGGGAACCACCGGCGGGTTGCTTAGAATTAGATCGAAACGGGCTCCATTGAGATGTTGGAAAACGTCGGAATAACATATTTCAATTTTGTGGTCCAACCCGTTCAGGGCGACGTTAAAGCGAGCGTATCTGAGAGCCTTGTGATTGATGTCCGTGGCGACAACATACTTCGAACGGGTTGCTGCGTGCAGTGCCTGAATTCCAGAACCGGTGCCAACATCGAGAACTACATCCTTTTCATGAAGCGCTAACTTTCTTGCGAGCAAAAAAGACTCATCGCTTGAGAGAGCAAATACACGGTTCTGATCGGAGAGCGTAAAAGGATCGGTCACTATGAATAATCCGTCGAAGACCGTAACAATGAACGGGCTTCTCCAGTCTTCGCCGTCACGAACCACAATGCCTAAGTCCTGAATCGGATAGAGCAGTTCTCCGCAATATCTGATTCGCTCATTCTCAAAAAACAGTCGGCGATACAGCGATGGAAACCTTCGTTTGAAAACTGCAAGGGCCCGGCGAGCATTCCCCATTACAGTTCTACTCTGGGTGGTCAGTGTGTCCATCATGTTTCAGAGTTGGAGCAGATTTGACTTCAAGCGCTTGGAACTTCTCCACGTTGTTCCTTGGAAATTACGCACTTCGCCGGCCACAAATGTAAGATGGTCGCTGATGTGCACGGCTATCCCAAATCAGAGCTAACTTCCTCTAGCTGAGTACGGTCGACAACCACTATCTTCTCCCGCCCTAGTAAACGAAAAAGCTGCGTGCTAGGCCCAAACGCGATAGTGTAGCGTTGAGACTTTCCGAAAAGATCCTTTATCCAATCTTCCTCGCTTCTCTTAGTCAAATCGTACCGCTGCCAAAGCTCATTCATATGGGTCACGGCCTGCTTTTTGAATTCAAGGTCTGCGTGCGCCAGGGCGCACATGAAATCGAATGCTGCCGCAGGGCTGCTTTCGTACCACTGCCTTGAGCAAGCCAAATGAAATTCATAAGACAGATCCTTTTCCAGAGCCTTTATGGCTAATGGACTATTGCGAAACTGTTTGTTCCTGGTTTGCGCGGTCTCAAGATCCATCATGACGCGGGATGCCAAAGGTTCCCAGGCGATATAGTAAAGGGTATTCGCTCTCGTTGAATCCTTCTTTGCTTGCTTCAGTTCTTCGACGGCATCTCGTCTTTCGACTGCGTGTAGGTGCGGCTCTTGGCCGTCTTCGTAATAATTGTCTCGTAACGCGACGAGGAGATTTTCAAGATCTGAACCTTTCGGATGAAGAATGGTGCTGTTTTGAAAGTCTTCAAGTCTCTGGTTCGAGTCTGCGGCAGCAACAATATTGAAGGCGCGTGGAGACCGCATCACAACTCCTATGTCTATGATCTTCTCCTCAAAGCGAGGGAGGAGACCACTTGCGGCCCCGGCAACCTGAGCGTGTCCCCTGTAGACTTTTTCAAGCGCTTCGGTACCAGTCTCACACTGCGACACTGTCACGACTAAGTCCTGCTGCGCGAAAAACCCGTAGTCGCTGGCCAGCGTCGGAAGCGCTGCTCCGATGGTATCAGGCAAAGCAATCGTAATTTCGGCGGGTACTCTTTTCTTCCCCTCTCGGAGAAGTAGATAGTCCAAAGCGTATTTCAAGAACGGTGGGATCTGGGCTGGACGGCCAGGCAAGCGTTTCCGCTTCTGCGTTTTGGCTTTCGTGGAATCATCATGTCTAAGCTTCTCGGCCTTCTCCCAACGCTGCACCGTCAAAGGTGCTACGCGCAGGGCTTTCGCCAGGTCGCTTTGTGACCAGTCTAGTCTGCTTCGGGTGTCCGCGACATCCAGCTTCCTGCTAGTCATGCACGTAAAACTCCGCTTTGGGATGATTTGCTCTGCTCGGGAAGATCGCCTAAATCAAACACAGGATATATTCCTACCAATACTAAAGTCAAGAAAATAGTGTAGTTATCTTTCTACATCAGCAAGAAGCCTGATGGTTGGCATCAAGAAGATATATCACAACGATAGGAGTCACATGTTTCTGGGTTGACACGGTGTGATGGCATTGGTATATTTGGTATGAGCGATTCGTCCTAATTGAGGGACCGATCAACCGGTGGCACAGGGAAAGGCTCGTGAGGAGATCGCAGAAAATGCAGCGGAATTTGTCAATGAGCGCGGAACAGAAGAATAGACCTGTTGCGACTGAGGTCGATTACTTGAACTACTTCGAGATTCCCAAAGTTGTACCCGGAACTGAGAGTTGGCGGGAGGCGGTTAATCTCTTGATTGCAGAAATCCGATCGGATCTCGAAGCCTCGGCGCTGCCCGAAAAAGAAGCCTCTAGTCTCATCGACAGTCTGCTGTACGCGCGGGAAGTGAGCCGCTGATGCTAGACACAGAAAGTTCAGTAATCAATCGTGACAGCGAGTTGGATGGAGCAAGAGCTCTGGCCCTGCTCCGCTGGAAGCGCGGCCATCGCGCGTTTCACTTCATTTTGGAAGGCATGATCAATCTCAGTCAGAGCTGTCGTCGCTCTTTGCAGTCTGGTAACCACCGATCGCTATCTCAAAGACTCGAAGAATTGGCCGGTCTCTTTCAGTCGGCAACTGCTGCTTTTAAGTACGCAGCCGCGTTCGATGCGGAACTGTACGCCAAGGTGGTTCGGCCAACCATGATGCCACCTTACGTGCCAGCGGGCTTCTCGGGCTCGCTCAACGGAAAACACGACGAGATGACGCAAGCATTGCAACGCCTGCAGAAGGATCTCTCCGGTGTTTTCGGTCGGCAGTGGCCTGAGCCGGTGAAGCAAGCTTGGGATGATGTGCTGCGGGCAAAAGGTGAGAACCTGAGAAATCATGGACTCATCTGCAGTCAATTTGTTCCGGGCGGCCAATCATTGCTTCGAGACTACTACTCCCAGCAAGCCAAAGGAAGTAGCGCCGATGATTAAAGTAGCTGAAAAATTCTTTCTTAAACCCGGTCTTGAAGGACAAGCGGTGCAGATCATGCAACTGCTTGATGATTTACTGGGACCGGCAGCCCATCAACATCCCGGCTGGTGTGGCCATGCTTCATTCCTTCAATCAGAAGAGCGACCGCGTGAAGTCTTTGTGATCTATTCCTGGCGGAGCGAGGAGCTGCACGCTGCCCTGTTTAAGCAAGAGGAGCCGATGCTCGCAGACTTCTACCGACGATACTGCTCTGCCCCGCGGGAAATTGCTTTCTACCGAGAGCTCGCGGTCGACGTCGAACAGGATCACGAGGGCAATGGTCAGTGGCTAGGACACCACTGAAAGGGAACTTGAGGAACTCAGGCTAGGAGCCACAATGACTCTGAAGGGAAAAAAGGCATTGGTAACCGGCAGCTCCCGTGGAATTGGTTGCGCCATCGCACGGGACCTTGCGCGTCAGGGAGTCGCCATAGCGATCAATTACTGCCAAAGTCATGAGGCTGCCGCAGCGGTGGCGGCAGACATCACTTCCTTTGGTGGGCAGGCGATCTGCCTTCGCGGTGACGTTTGCGATGGAGGCGACGTGCAGAGGTTGGCCCAGGCGACCTTTGACCAGCTCGGCGGACTCGACATCCTCATAAATAACGTCGGTGAATTCTTCTTCGCGCCTCTCAGTCGCACTACCGAATCAGACTTGGAGAGGGTGTTGAGGAGCAACGTCGGCAGTGTTTTTCTCCTCTGCAAAGCAGTCTTACCGTTTATGCGTCACCAAGGTGGCGGCTGCATTGTGAACGTCGGCCTCAGCCCGGTGGACCGCGTGCGAGGGGCTCCGAACGTGGCTGCCTACAGCATCGCCAAGACAGGTGTTCTTATTCTGACACGTACACTCGCATCTGAAGAAGCTTGTCACAACATTCGCGTTAACTGTGTTTCGCCGGGTTTGATAGACAACGGCAACCTGCCGACTGCGCAAAGAACCTGGATGATGAAAAGAGTGCCAATGGGAAGATTGGGGACGGCGGAAGAAGTTGCACAAGCGGTTAGTTTCTTGGTTTCCGATCAAGCCAGTTATATCTCCGGAGCTAACCTGGCTGTTTCCGGGGCGTGGGACTGGGAGGATAGGCCAACCGGCTGCGACAGCATCGTGGAAGGTTTGTTCTGCGCTGACGAAGATGCGAAAGCAAACTAAACAACCTGTATCACTGCGCGAGCTTGGCAAATTGTCGATTGATGATATCGCTCGAGAAGCTCAGGTTTGCGGTGCCATCGATCTGGCACTGGGCTGCCCCGATCAAGACCTCGAGCCCTCGATAAGAAGCGCGGGCATTGAAGCTATGCGCGGCGGCTTCGATCAATACGAAGATACGCGGGGACTTAGATCCCTCCGTGAAGCGGTAGTTGATAAGATCTGTCGTCAACGCGGGATTAAGGTCAATCCAGAATCTGAAATCACTATAACCTCTGGAGCAGCGGAAGCCCTTGCCGCTAGCCTCCTTTCTGTTGTCCGTGCCCACGATGAGGTTGTCACATTCGAGCCTTACTACGAACTGTACTTACCCGTAGTCAAGCTATGTGGAGCAACGCTAAGGTCCGTAAGATTGCGGGAACCTGGGTGGGAAATCAATGAGGACGAGTTGGCAAACGCCTTTACCAATCGTACCGTTGCGGTCCTCCTGAATACACCGCACAACCCGACCGGCAAAGTTTTCACCATTCAAGAACTGCAAAACGTCGCTCATTACTGTCAGAAGTTCGGCGTGATCTGCATTGCTGACGAAGTCTACGAACATTTCGTTTTCGATGAGGCTCATCACGTCTCCATCTCAAAGCTAGAGGGAATGGCCGACAGAACAGTTGTCATTAGCAGCATGTCAAAGACGTATTCGGCATCTGGTTGGCGCATCGGTTTTGCGATCGCGCCAGAACATCTCTCATCCGCGATTCGGGAGAAGCACGAACTACTGTCAGGCGGCGCTCCAACTCCGCTTCAAGCTGCAGCAGTCACAGCATTCCAGATGCCTGATTCTTTCTATGATGCGCTCCGCCTTGATTATCAGGGGCGGCGCGATTATCTCGGTCACGCGCTGTCATCCCTTGGCTTCGTTCACTCGGTTGCGCAAGGGGGCTTCTACATCTTCTCAAATATAAGGAGTCTGGCGGAGGGTGACAGCCAACAGTTCACGCTCCGGCTGATGAAGGAGGCTGGAGTAGCGTCCGTTCCCGGCGGTTGTTTTTATTCAGAGCCTATGCTTGGTCGATCTCAGGTTCGCTTCTGCTTCGCGAAAACAGCGGCCACTTTGGAAGCTGCTTCGCGAGCTATTTCGCGGTGGCTCAATCGTAAGTTCTCCGACACTGCGCTTGTAACCGCAGGTGTTAATGACACCTAGCAAGAGGAGTAAACAACAAATGAGTTTTCATATCGAACAACAGATTTGGGACGCTTTCCCTGGCATGCTACTTGTCGTGGCTCACGGGAGAAACCTTGACAATTCGTTTAAGCGTCCTCACCTGGAGGATTCTCTGCGCAGAATCTCAAGCCGTCTCAAGTCCGAATGGGTCTATCCCAACGCGCAGTCTCACCCGTACGTCTCCGCTTGGAGGCAGAGTTTGAAGCGAGTCGGAGTTTCACCGGCTAACTACCCCTGCGCCATCGAAAGCCTGTGCCGCCTAGCACTCTCCGGACGTGAACTGCATAGCATCAATCCCCTGGTTGATTTCTACAATCTCCAGTCATTGGAACACATTTCTCCGGTGGGCGGTTGGGACGTTGGCAGCGGACGGACAATTACGC
>JBOGOU010000375.1:0-11917 GCA_050748205.1 Pyrinomonadaceae bacterium
GAGCGCACTTAAGCGCTGCTGATTCGCGTTTATCCGCGTCCATCCGCGGCTGATTCCCCGCTTTGCGTCTTTGCGTGAAAGTCCTTGCTGCGAAAACAAGATTCTGCATTCTTGTTTCACAGATTGCGAAGGGCAGAACGGTCACGCTATTGAACTCGTCGGCGCTGTGTGGTATACGCCCAAACGCTAAGCCTCGTCTTTCGCTAAGCCATCCTTGCCCGTTTCACTAAGGAGGAAACTATCATGTCTCAAGCAGCAGCGTCGCTTTCCCTCGCAGTTTTGATATTCCTGGTTCCGATCGTTTCCTTAAGCCCGCAAACCGGAGGCACTAAGCACGCTCAGTATAAAGCACAAAGACTCAGTGGCGTGGCGACATACCAAAACTCCGGCGAAGTTGGCAACGCGATTTTCACGCTACAGCCAACCAAGTTTGACCAGAAGGAGTATACGGGCATCTTGAATGCTTTTGAGTTTGGCAGCGGGAATGTGCCGAAGTTGTATTGTCGACGCTTTTTCCCGAGCAACTTGAAAGAAGCTGTTGACTACATCAAGACCAAGGAGCCCACTGCATCAGATTTCAAAATGCAAACCAATTTCAAATTGATGCAAGGATCTGATCTGCTGGGTACGGGTATCAGCGAAACACCTCTCCGACCGGAAATCCTCGCCGACCCAACCTACAATACAGCTCACGCTGAAGTTACCGACACCGATCTGATTAGGAAACTACCGACACTTGGGCCCGGGCAATACGCCATCGTGGTTGAGACTTACGTCACCTATCAGTACGTTACCAACAGAATGACCGGCGCGAAAGGACCATCCAACATCCTGCTTGCCGCAGGAAAACTCCCGGTCTTTGTGGAGTAAGCTTGAAGGCCACTATACATTCCATAAAGGCGTAGCCTATCATTACAACTTCCGTGCCCACTTGGGTTAGTAGTACAGAGCGCCTTAACGAGCACCCTCTTCCTCATCACAAAACACTCACGATTTGCTCTGACTTTTCTGACTTGTTTCTTCATGGAGGGAAGATGATCGGTCAAAGGCTTTCTAACCGATACGACATCAGGGCGGAGTTGGGTCGCGGCGGCATGGGCGTCGTCTACCGAGCGCATGATCCCTTATTGAACCGCGAAGTAGCCATCAAGCTTATTCCTCCAACACTGCTGAGCTCCGAAACGGAAGAACGTTTCCAGCGCGAAGCGCAGTTGGTGGCCCAGATGGATCATCCCGCGGTTGTACCGATCTTCGACTTTGGCAAGCACGAAGGATCACTATTCTTTGTCATGCCAGTCGTCCAGGGAACAAATCTGCGTTGGTTCCAGCGCGAAGGCGCGCTCACGCTTGGCGAGGTTATCGACATCGGGATTCAGGTTGCCGAAGCACTTGAATACAGCCACTCACGCGGCGTCATTCACCGTGATATTAAGCCGGAGAACATCATGGTGATGCGTGAGGATGGCGCCCGGGTCAGAGTTCGGATCATGGACTTTGGTCTCGCCCGAGGGGCTACCGAGAGTCGTATCACCAAGACCGGAACCATCGCCGGCACGCTCTCCTACATGAGCCCAGAACAGGTAGCGGCTAGCGGTGTGGATCATCGTTCGGACATCTACTCTCTCGGCACTGTGCTGTACGAGTGTCTTACCGGCGAACCCCCGTTCTCAGGTGAGCTCCAGTCAATTCTCTATCGCATAGTTCATGAGATTCCCCAGCCGCCGCGCTTACTGGGTGTCGACATCAATGAAGATCTCGAGGCAGTTATACTCACCTGCATAGCCAAGGATCCTGGTAAAAGATCACAGCGCGCGATTGAGGTCGCTGATTCTCTACGGCGGTGCCAAACCCGACTGCACCAGAGCGATCTTGGCAAATCAGTGGTACTGACGAAGACACTGATGCTGCCGCGTGTGGCGCTCTCTCCGTTCATAGGCCGAGAGAGAGAACAAGCTGAGTTGCAGAAGAGACTCAATGCCGCCATTGGTGGTGAATGCCAATTTGTCGTGGTTTCGGGTGAGCCCGGCGTCGGCAAGACACGACTCCTTGACGAGATTGAGAACCTGGCGAAAGCCCGCAAACTATTGGTACTTCATGGCCGATCAATTGAGCAGGATGGCGCCTTTCCCTACCAGGGATTTTGTGAAGCCATTCAGGAATACTTCCGGCAAAAGGATACATCCAGCTCTCCTGACAACATGATAGAGCTCTCAGACGTTGCCCCTGATCTCGTTTCGCTGTTTCCCATGCTTACAGAGATCAGTGAGATTCGCGCCTCCGTAACTGGCGATTCAAAGTTGGCTCAGACTGGAGGATCACTTGGCGGATCACAGGGACCCGAAAACCGCACCCAGGTCTTTGAGCTACTGGCGCGAACACTCACACGCCTTGCAGCGGGAAAGCCGCTCATTCTTTTCCTCGAAGATCTACATGCGGCAGAGATATCCATCGAGGCATTGCAATACATCGTGCGACGATTAGGACCGACACCTACGCTGATCGTGGGTACCTACCGATTAAGCGAAGTAGACCGCTCCCATCCGCTGCTCCGCATGCTTGATAGTTTTCGCGGCGACCGCCGTTTTTCGGCAATCGCGCTCGAACCGTTCTCACCAGCAGAACATCGCCTGTTTCTCGAGACACTCATTGGCGGGCCTAAACTAGCCGACAGCCTCGTAGAGAAACTCTATGAGGGAACTGAGGGCAACCCATTCTTCACGAAAGAACTGGTCCGTTCGCTTCTTGATTCCGGCGGCATCTCAAAGGACCAAACAGGAGCCTGGAGCCTGGGTGCGGCCACCGATCTCTCAACTGGTGATTTGCCCGCCACAATTCAACAGGCGGTTGAAAAACGTATCGAGCGCCTGCCTGAGGATCTGCGTGAGATTCTTTCGATTGCTTCCGTTATTGGCAGAGCTTTTGACTTTCGCGACCTGGAAGCGCTGGCCGGGGACAAGGATGTTGAGGACGCGATTGACCGTCTTGTAGAGGAGGGGATCCTCGAGGAAGAGCGGGAGTCACGTGGTGATCGCTTGACTTTCTCAAGTGGTGTCGTTCGTGACGTGCTATACGGCGCAATTTCACGGCGCAAGAGAAGGTCGTTGCATCGTAAATATGCTGAGGAGGTCGAGCAGCGTCACGGCGGAAGACTGGAGCGAGTTTACCCACAGCTGGTTCATCACTTCTCCCAGGGCGACGTTCCCGACAAGACAGTTGAGTATGGGTTGCGCATGGCCAAGACCGCCCTCGATGCTTTCAGCCCCGAGGAGGCAGCGCGCGCCGCCAGGACAGTACTCGAGTTCCTCGATGAAGAATGGGAAGGAGACCCCGCGCTGGAGGGAGACGCGCGAATGTTGTTGGCCCAGACACATCGAATGGCTGGAGATGTCGATGCTGCATTAAAAGAGGCGGAAGCGGCGGGACGGATCTTCGAGCGCGAGAGCCACCAGGCGCGGGCCGTGACCGCACTTCTGCTCGCAGCAGAGACAGCCTGGCAGTCCAGAAAGGTTGAGGAGACGACTAGATTTGTCCAGCAGGTTATGGAAGCTGCACGCACGGCGGGAGACAAGGATAGCCTCAGGCATGTGCTGTCTTTGGCCGCCACGCTCGCCAACCTGCGGGGAGAATATCAGAAAGCCAACGACTACCTCGAAGAGGCTGTTTCGCTGGCCCCGGCGCCAAAAGAAACCGAACTCCAGGAAGAGATGCCCAAAGGTGGCAGACTGGTTGTGGCTATGGCCACTCCGCTCGGCGATGTTGATCCCGTCAATATGGAACTGGTGGAAGAGCAGGAGATTTTAGCGAACGTCTTTGAGACGCTCTTGGCCACGGACCTCGAAGGCAACTTGATTCCGGCTCTCTGTGAGAAATGGGAAGTTTCCGGGGATGGCACTTCAGTCTTCTTTACCCTGCGAGAAAACGTCCACTTCCAGAATGGCCAGGCGCTGACCGCTCAGGCAATCAAGGATTCCTTCGAGCGTAGCATTCATGTCGCTCGTGAGCTACCTCCGGGTCTGGCGGCGATCCGCGGCGCAGCTGAATTCACTAAGGGCAATGATAAGGAGCTAGCTGGAATTCGGGTCCACTCAGATTACAAATTGGAAATACAATTGCCGGAGCCGCTTTCCATCTATCCCGCCCTGCTAACAGATTACAAGATTGGTATCAACCTGAACCTTGATGAGGGAAAGACCGAATCTATCCCCATCGGCACAGGTCCGTTTCGAATCGCCTCGTACAGCGCTGAGCGCATATTGCTTGAGCGTAATGAAAGATACTGGAAGGGTCCATCAGCGTTTCTTGATGAGGTCGAATTTCGCGCAAGACTAAGCGCCTCGGAGATAGCTTCAGGGTTGCGGTCGGGCTCGATTGACCTCGCACGTGATCTATCGCCCCAGGATCTTGAAGAGTTTCTCCGCGACTCGCGCTTTCGTGGGGGCCTGATTGAGTCTCCGCGCAAGAATACTTACTTCCTCATATTCAATTCTACGAGTGGTTCAGTCGCCCAGAACCCAGACTTTCGTCTGGCACTCTCAGGGGTAGTGCGCACGCACGATCTGGTTTGGCAAGCACTGGGGCGCTTTGCGCAGCCTGCCGTCTGCCTGATTCCACCTGGGATGCTTGGGTATGATCCGGGCAGGCGGCGCCAGACACTCACTCGCGACGAAGCCTCATCAATGCTCCGCTCAGCCGGCATCAGCGATCCAATCACCCTGAGGGCAGCCGCGCATCCTCTGTTCCTGGATCGCTATAAGTCGCTACTGACAACTCTGCTCTCAATCTGGTCGGAGCTCGGCGTGAAGGTGGAGGTGGCAACTCCCACGATGGCCTCCTACTTGGAATCCTTCCAAAATAGCACCGGAATAGATGTGTTCATCGGTAGGTGGAATGCAGATTATGATGACCCAGATGACTTTACCTATGGTCTCTTCCATTCGCGTATGGGTCAATACCGCGCTTACATATCCTCGGCCGACGGGGATCAGATTCTCGAAGAGGCGCGCACCGAAAGCCGTCCCGGTGTTAGAGCATCGCTTTATCGTAAGTACGAGAGTTTTTTGCAGGAATCAGGAATGGTGTTACCGCTGTTTCACGACGTAGATTATCGCCTTGCAAACTCAAAAGTTCTCGGCCTTAACCTTCGTGGTAGCGCTCCATATGTGAATTATGCCGACATAGGCAAATTAGAATCGGTGGCCAAAGCCGCTGACACCCTCCGGGCTGGCGGTGGTACGATTGAAGTTCCGATAACAGGCACGCTTCACTACCTCGATCCTTCACGAGCGAGCACCGTGGAAGATGCAGAGGTGCTGCCGAGCATCTTCGAAACACTAACTCGCGACATTGGTGGCGCGAGGATCGTTCCCTGGCTGGCGACCGATCTCACGGCTGAACAAGGAGGTAAGAGATATCGTTTCCGCCTGAGAGATGATGTCCGCTTTCATGATGGACGCAAGCTAACCGCGCGCGATGTTCGTTATTCGTTTGAAAGGCTTCTGCAGCATAGCGACAGCAACTGCCGCTTTTTCTATTCGGACATACGGGGAGCAAAAGCACTTCTGGACGGAGAGGCTTCCGACCTTGCTGGCTTCCGAATTCACTCGGCCGATGAGTTTACGATCGAGCTCGACGAGCCAGTCTCATTCTTCCCGGCACTCATTTCCTATCACGCAGCAGCCATTGTTCCGGAAGGTAGTGACAGGTTCGGGGAAAGCTGGCAAGAGGGCACTGTTGGGACTGGCCCTTTTCGCGTAGTAAAGTTTGAGCCGGGCGTTCGTCTCGAACTCGAACGAAATAAAACCTACTGGCGCAGTGGCTATCCTAAGATTGAAAGACTCATCTTCAACTTCGGCGTGTCCCCAGCGGAGATCCTCTCGCAGTTCCGCGCCGGTCGACTTTCGCTGGCGTCGGATCTTTTGCCGGCAGACGCCGAGGCTCTGCGCCGCGAGCCGGAGTTTGCTTCCGGTTATCACGAGATCCCCAGCCTTATCACGTACTACGCAGTATTCAACAGTCATCGCGGGCCGCTGAAAGACAAGCGCCTGCGCCAGACCCTGGCGCAGTCCATCGATGTCGCAAGCGTGGTTCGTCAAACCCTGGGACGGCTCGCCGTCCCAGCGCGTGGGCTCATTCCGCCTGGACTGCTCGGTCATGATTCCGCATACACCCCGCGATCGCCTCTGGCATCTGCAGCAGCGCCCGAACGACCGGGCGGGGAAATTGAATTGACCGCTGTCCTTAATCCAGTGTTCTTTGGAGAATATGCGGCCTTCGCGCGCGAGATCTCCCGCTCTCTTCGCGAGCACCAGATAACGATTCGTCCCGTAAATAAGACCATGGATGAATGGCTGGAGGCGGTGAACCAGGGTTCCGTCGACGTGGTGCTGGGGCGTTGGGTCGCTGACTATCCGGATGCAGACACCTTCGCTAACACCCTGGCCACCAAAGAGGGGTTGTTCGGACAGCTATGTGGCTCGGCAGAAGTGGACCGTCTTATAGCGCGGGGACGATCAGAAGCATCTCCGGCGGCGCGGCATGCGGTCTATCGACAGATCGAAGAAATCATTGTGCGCGACAGACTGCTTCTTCCTCTCTTTCACGAACAGACTTACCGTTTTGCCAGACCTGAAGTCGAGGGACTCTCCCTATCCTATGGGAGCATAACCGTTGATTATTCCAGCCTGCGCATCCACGGTTAGTGCGACCTCCGCATCCTCCACTGAGAACACAACGACCCGATAGAGAAGTGAAATTACGACATTAACCAATCACCTGGTCCCTTGACTGCAAACCGAGAATCAATTAAAAGCAACTTGATTTCCCTCGTACAAATTTCCAATCAGGAACAAAGGGGTCCAAGCAGTCTGAGTTTTGACAAGCTGAAGGATCTCAGTCGAGGGCTCTCCAAAGTTTTGACCACATGCAGTATCGCCCAGATCTTTAACCTGAGTTTTTTCATCCCCTAAACCCACGCCGGTACATTCCGGCTCATAGGAGAAAAATGCACAAACTAATACTTGTCTCCCTAACGATGCTATTGCTCTGCTGTGCCGCCGCTGGCCAACAGGCACAACCGCAACCCCAGCCCCTTACTTTCTACTACGACTACACCGTCTTCCCTGGCAAGGAAGAGGAGCTAATGAGTCTGATCAAGACCGTCGGAGCGCCCGTCCGCGACAAGTTAATGGCAGACGGCGTCATATTGGCCTGGGGCTTAGAGACTCCCGTCTTGCGCTACCCTGGCGGGACGACACACCTAATCTGGTTTACCGTCGCGAACTGGGACGGTGTTGAGAAAGTTCTAAACGGCATGGAGGCGCAGCTCGCAAAGCTGGCTGCAGAAGAAGCCAAGGCCGCTGAAGCGGCGCGCGCTAAAAGACAAGCGCCGGCGATGACCACGGCGGAACGCAGTCGGGCGACGTTTGACATGAGCAAGACGCGCGACTGGCTTACGCGCGATCTCGTTTCCGGCTATTCGTCGGCGCCAGCGCCCGCCGGTTTGCTACCGTTTACCCGTTACGGTTTTGTGAAAGTGAAACCGGGGAAAGGCCCTGATTATCGAAGGGCCTGGGAAAAGTACAACAAACCTGTTTACGACAAACTTATGACGGATGGCGTGGTGCTGGCCTATGGTCTGGCCGTGGAAGAAGTGAAGACCGATGGTGATTTCACTCACTTCAGTTGGGTTGCAACAGCAAACATGGCAGCCGCTGACAAAATTGGACCGGCATTTACCGCCGATCGGGCCCGGCGTTCAGAAGAGGAGCGCACCGCCATCGCTGACCTCTTCCTTAGTCTGATCGAACCCGATAAGTCCAGGGCCATTGTAACGCGGTCCCGGATCTTCAGACTGCCGGCACAGAAATGAGTCGGTATCGATCACTCTGATCCATGCAATCGCATTTCGTTTTTTCAAGAGGAATGAGGGCCAGTCCGTACAGGGCTGGCCCTAATTGTTCTAAGAGCCAATCCCGAGGGGATGTAGCAGATTGAGAAGGGAACGTAATGACAGTTCACGGACGAGATGAAAGAGGTTTCTCTAGCTTCATATAAGATGTGAAGACCAACTCATTTGAATAATTGGTTTTGAATCTGTGTTATCTGTGTAATCTGTGGATAAACCTGTTTACGGCTTTACGATTCGCGATTTAAAATTCGCGTCATGCGCATTCTGGTCCTTGGTGGCACAAAGTTCGTTGGACCGCACGTCGTGCGACAGCTCGCGGCGCACGACCAAGGCCACGAGATAACAATTTTTCACCGCGGCGCGACCGAGACGGAGTTGCCTGAAGGTGTGCATCACGTTCATGGCGATTTCGCTAGCTTCTTCGATCATCTTGATGAGTTAAAACAACTCAGTCCTGAAGTCGTTCTTGATATGGTGCCTTTTCGCGAGGAAGACGCTGATCGTGTAAAGGCGTTTGCAGGTGTGGCGCGGCGCGTGGTAGTCATTAGCAGCCAGGACGTGTATCGCGCGTTCGGGCGCCTTTGGCGCACGGAGCCCGGGCCTCCTGGCCCGGTGCCGCTCACGGAGGATTCGCCCTTGCGTGAGAAGTTGTCTAACGCCGGCCTCGACTATAACAAGACCGCAATTGAGACTGCGATTAAAGGCGCGGTGACTAATGATCCAAACCTGCTTGCCACAATCGTGCGCTTGCCGGCTACACATGGTCCGGGCGACGACAAGCACCGATTGTTTCCTTACATCAAACGGATGGATGACGGGCGCTCCGCGATTCTGCTCGACGAAGCTTATGCCGGTTGGCGTTGGGCTCGCGGGTACGTTGAAGACGTTGCTCACGCCATCGTGCTGGCGGTAACCGACGAGCGCGCGGCCGGCCGCATCTACAATGTTGCGTATTCGGAAACTCTTTCCGAAGCCGAGTGGGTGAAGGCTATTGCGCGTGTAAGCGGCGTTGTAGGGGCGGCCCTCCGTGGCCGCCCCGTGACTGCTGATGTGAACGCCCATGTAAGGACGGACTTGTCTGTACGGCCGTCCCATCCCCGCGTCACCGCGTCTCCCCGCCTCCCCGTCTCCCGATCACATTGGCCCGGTGAAGTGGTCGCGTTGCCGAGCGATCAGTTACCTCCATCTCTACGCCGCGACATGTTCGACTTCACCCAGCAATATGACGTTGACTCGAGCAGGATTCGTCGTGAACTTGACTACTCTGAAATAGTCCCATTCGATGAGGCTTTGCGGAGAACGATTGAGTGGGAGCGCGCGAATCCTCCAGAGAAGATCTCACCCGAGGATTTCGACTACGCCGCGGAAGACGCGACGATAACCGCAAGGGTCGGTAAGAAAGAAAGTATTCAGAATTTAAGTATGTAAATTAGCGCACGCGGCGCTAGCTTTCATCGCTTTGTCGCACACAATCAGAATGCCGAAGTGGTTCTAATTCACTAAAGGCCAGCCAGTTAACTACGTACTTCGCGGTACCATGAAATTCCTGTATATTCTCGGCGTCAGGGACCCCATGATTGTTTTTAAAGAGAAGTGACATCACAACTAAACGACTCCGAGAGAATGCGTAGAGTCCGTTCAAGTGACACAATTTCTAGTGGATCGAGTGGGTGAGTACCATGAACTGAAGCGGCTCGAAATAAGCTACGATCCTTCAAGCACTACGTGGCAATCAATAAGCAACTTGCTTGACAAGGCAAGAGAAACTGGCAAAGAAGGTCCTGTTGCTCAGTATTTGGTGGGAGCGAAATTACAGCTGAGATTTCCTGAGCTAGAGATTAGCAACGAGTCTTTTAGTACGGCTGATGTTCAGCTTGGAAGGTCTGGTGATTTCTTTGTTGGCAACACAGTGTTTCACGTTACCGTCGCACCGATGCCAGCGCTCTATGAGAAATGTAGAAGAAACATAAAAGATGGGTTTAGTGTGTTTCTACTCGTTCGATACAAAGACCTCGTAGGCACAAAACAGAACGCGGAGAACATTGCCCCTGGACAAATCATGGTGGAATCAGTGGAAACCTTCGTCAGCCAAAACCTGGACGAACTCGCTGCTTTCTCGCAGCGTCAAAGAGTCACTGAGTTTCGGAAACTGTTAGAAACGTACAATCGGAGGGTCGACAGTACCGACACAAACAAGTCATTGATGGTTGAAATCGCACCGAACGTCCGATAGCAGCCTGACCTGGGTGTCGAGCTAAGCGCTTAGCCTAGACTACCTTATTGAACGCACCCGGCGTTCTTGTTTCCTCGCCACGAGTGAGTAGGGGTCTGGTGACGGTGCCTCGGCGCTGACCTCGCGCGCCTAAACCCCTTTAGTAAGCGGTGAAGTAAACCGCCCGCTACCCAAGGGCGTACCGACTACTGCCTCCTGTCAATCCCACTTCTTGGCATTCAGCCAAAGGGTTGGGAGGTGTTGATTGAGACCCCGCAGACAATCTGCTCAAGCGGCCCGTGTGAGGTAGTACTGATGACCTCAAACAACCGCGGGAAACAAGAAGTCAGAATCTGTTTTCGGAGCAAGAATTTCGCTCCTACAGTTGAATCCCGCCGGTGTTAGAATGCGCCGCGTCGGACGGTCTACATGAACTTCAAGACGAAACTGTTTGTGATTCTTTGGTTAGCAGGCATAGCAGGCATTCTCTCCTTTTTGCTGGTGGACCTATCCGCATTGCTGTCGCAGAATCTGTGCCCGCGGGAAAAGAGTTGCCGTCTTCCACCTGGGCCCTGAAACTCTTGAGCCTGATTCAACCGACTATCCTCTTATCGTTAGCCGTGTTTGCCGGTGTCGCTCTTGCTTCCAAAGTCGGCTTAACCGCACCGGTAGCTGAAGCAGCGGCGGCTGGTAGGCAGTTGAGTTTAGCCCTGAAGCCTCAACTTGTTCCGGGTTTACTCAGCGGCATAACCGGAGGCGCCGCAATTCTCTTGATTTGGTTCTTGTGCAAACCATTTCTGCCTCCGAAGTTCGTGACGCAAAGTTTAGCGTTAGGCAATTTGATTCCGCTTCCAACTCGCTTGCTTTACAGTGGCTTCACCGAAGAACTATTGCTTCGGTGGGGAGTAATGACGCTTCTGGTCTGGGCGCCATGGCGACTATTCCAGAGAGGACAGGGCAAGCCAGGGGGCATCTATTTTGCGAGCGCGATCCTAATTTCGTCCGTTGTGTTTGGTTTGGGTCATCTGCCTATAGCATTCGCGTTATCTTCAGACGTTACCGCCCCATTAGTTTTCTACATTATAGCCGGCAACACGGTATTCGGATTGATTGCCGGTTATCTTTACTGGAAGAAAGGTCTTGAGGCGGCAATGATCGCTCACATGATGGCTCACGTGGTGCTAGTGACGGCGACTCACTTTGGACCACGCAGGTGGTTCTGAAAGATTGAACGTCCGTCGGACGGGAATCAGCCGCGGATGAACGCGGATGACACGGATCAGAACAAGTAAGAAAGAGTCAGAATACCTCGCGACAGCTTCCGCGGAGCGCACTTAAGCGCTGCTGATTCGCGTTTATCCGCGTCCATCCGCGGCTGATTCCCCGCTTTGCGTCTTTGCCCCCTTTGCGTCTTTGCGTGAAACTACCGGAAGCCGCGCTGTGTAACCCGATGCGTAATCTGTGGATACTCAGGTCGCCGTCTCGACGCAGCAGAACTATTCCCGATACACAATATATCCTGCCTTTGACATATAGAGAGCGTTAGCGTATGGTGGGTGTCGAACCGAGTCCAGCTTACTCCGCTCTCAGCTCCTCTGGGATCTTCCAGATCACCTGATAATCCACAGCTCAATCACTAAGAAAGCCCGGGCGTCACACGTACCGAACCAACCTCCGGACCATTGTCAGTCTGGGCAAACTTGGAAACCATAAGGAAAATCATCAGATTATGACGACCAATATCACACCATTACATGACCGCGTGATCGTGAAGCGCATTGACGAAGGCGAGCAGATTC
>JBOGOU010000376.1:0-1175 GCA_050748205.1 Pyrinomonadaceae bacterium
ATGTGGAACACTACGGCCTGGTAAATCTAATCGCAGGGGAACGTCTTGTTATGGAGTTGATGCAAAGCAATTTGACGGGTAAGAAGGTATCAGAAGAACTGCTCGCCTTGCTCGACAAGGAACGAAATCAAGCGATGCGAAAGCAACTTCAGGAAGCAACGCTCAAGCTCGGCACTGGAGACGCGTCACGGCGAACGGCAGCTGCAATTCTCAAAAAGGTGCGTGAGTGGAGATAGAATATGGAGTGCGACCCCGACGCGTCAGGGTTGCCGCTCTCGGTGTTTCTCGACGCGAACACTTGAGTATCGCAATCGTTTCAGCGAATGCGCCGACAGGTCGGCGCTCGCCAAATGCTCTACATATCCCGCGCACATACAGTAAAATCTCAATCCGTCGTCGTATGAGCTCGGATAAGTACTCAGGTGGTACTGAGAGTCATGAGCCTACTCAACAACCGTTACAAGATTCTTAGTGAGCTTGGTAAAGGCGGCTTTGGACATACGTTCCTGGCGGAAGATACCCATTTGCCTTCGCATCGCCGTTGCGTTATCAAGCAATTCAAACCTGCTAATAACGATCCGAACCTGTTGCCCCATCTCAAGGAGCGATTTGGACGCGAGGCATCAATCCTGGAAGAGGTCGGAGAAGAACACGGCCAGATTCCGAGGCTCTATGCTTACTTTGTTGAAGACGAACAATTCTACTTAGTCCAGGAGCTGGTTGACGGCCAGACCCTTGGCCAGATCGTGAGAAGTGACGGCCCGCTCAAGAGTGGTCACGTGCGAGAGATCGTCACGAGCCTGCTGGGCATTCTTGACTATCTGCATGCCAAGGACATCATCCATCGCGACATAAAGCCCGACAATATTATTTATAGAAAACGTGACGGTAAGCCGGTCTTGATTGATTTCGGGACGGTCAAGCAAACGGTGACGACCGTCTACGATCAGGGCGGGGCACCGACTAGTTTGATCATCGGCTCGCCTGGCTATATGCCGATGGAGCAGGCGGTTGGTTTAGCTGTGTACGCGAGCGATCTCTACAGCGTCGGATGGACGGCGATCTATCTTCTCACCGGCAAACAGCCTTCTGAGATGGTCGACAGGCGAACCGGACAGAACCGCTGGCAAGAGTTCACGCCTGGGATCGAACACGACCTTGCGATGGTCATTGAT
>JBOGOU010000377.1:0-15987 GCA_050748205.1 Pyrinomonadaceae bacterium
GCGCGGACAGGCCCGTGCCGCGCGCTGGTAGCTGACCCGTCAGCGTTATTGGTTCAGCAAAGCAAAAACGTGCTTTCGCCTGAATGGCTCATTCTACCTTGCGTCACTACCGATCAAATCTCACCCACGGAAGGTCTGCCTTGACCGGCTAAACAGCCGAAGTTATAGTCCTACCGGAGGCCCGTAAGCGGTAGCCAAGTTTCGAAAGTAGCATGTCTTAACGGCGTTAGGGGAAGAGGTAGTATTAATGAATAGATTTACTCAAGGGTTCCTGGTTTTGGTTGCCATCGCAGTTTTCAGCAACTTTGCGGTAGCGCAAAAACCTGCCACCTCTGGGACCGCAAAGGACTCTCGCCTCTTTGCTCTTGAAGACCTACGACCAGGAATGAAAGGCGTAGCACGAACGGTTTTTTCGGGAAACGAGCCGCAGGAGTTTGGTGTCGAAATCCTGGGTGTATTGCCGGGCTTTCCAGGACCCCGCCAGTCAGCAATCATCGCAAAGTTGAGCGGAGCCAATGTGGAGAAGACTGGTGTTTTCGCCGGTATGTCTGGCTCGCCTGTTTACATTGACGGCCGCCTCGTTGGCGCAATCGCTTTTAGCTTCCCGTTTTCCAAGGAGCCGATTGCCGGCATTACGCCGATCAAGCAGATGATCGACATCTTTGAAAAGGGCAAAGTCGACGAAACGCAGAAACCGAGAGAACCGCGGTCAGTGTCGTTCGCACAGCTCGCGTCTACCGACTGGAAACCGACGCTGCCGAAACAAGCGGTTACTGCGACTCAGCTCATTGCTCCGGTGTCGTCGGGTTCCCCTCTAATTTCACTTATGGGCCAGCAGATGACTCCGATTGCCACGCCGGTAGTCTTCGGTGGCATTAGTCAGGAATCTCTTTCATTGTTTGCGCCGCAACTTTTGGCCAACGGTCTGTTGCCGGTTTCCGGCGCAGGCGGTGCGGCGGCAATCACCTCTCTTGGTGAAGCTACTGAGAAGACTCTAACGCCGGGGACTTCGGTGAGTGTGCAGCTTGTTCGCGGAGACTATTCAATTGCGGCATCTGGAACGGTTACCTTCCGCGACGATGATCGCATTTACGCCTTTGGTCATCCATTTTTGAGCCTGGGTGCTGCGGACATGCCCATGACCGAGGCTTCGGTCGTTACTGTAATCGCGAACGTTAACAGTTCCTTCAAACTATCGGTGCCTGGCCAAATGATGGGAGCGATTTCTCAGGATCGCGCTCCGGGTGTCTTCGGCCGGCTGGGTAAGGCGCCGAAGATGATTCCAGTGAAGATCACTCTGCATACCAGCCGGGATCGCACTGAGACCTACTCGTACGAGGTCGCGAATGATTCATTTCTGACACCCTTGCTCCTGAACATCACCGTCTTTAACACGATCACTTCGAGCGAACGAGCGCTCGGGGAGTCGACGATCAGTATCAAAGGCGAGATCAAAGTCAAGGGACAAGAAAACGTGCAAGTGGACCGCCGCTTTTCGTCCGGCAATTCCGCGATCATGGCGGCCGGCT
Source organism: Pyrinomonadaceae bacterium (assembly GCA_050748205.1). Lineage (GTDB taxonomy): Bacteria > Acidobacteriota > Blastocatellia > Pyrinomonadales > Pyrinomonadaceae > PSRF01. The sequence continues at coordinate 1,530 of JBOGOU010000377.1, forward strand.
CAGTTGCTGCCCCGATTGGATCTCTCCTTAGCAGCGGCTTCGACGATGTACAGATCGATGGCGTAACACTTGATATAGCATCGACCGACACAAAATACGCCGCCACTCTTGAGCGGATAGCTATCGACCGAAACGAGGTTCGTCGGGGTGAAAAGATCGAGATTCAAGCTTACGTAAGAACGGAAGCAGGAAAGCAATTTGTGCAGCGCATACCGGTGCAAATTCCCGAGGACGCCACTCCCGGACAACTGCTGGTTTTTGTCGGCGATGGAAACGCGCTCCAGGAGGGATCCGCCGCGAAGGCCTTTGTTCCGCAGGATCTCGGTCAGCTTGTTAAGGCAATTAACAAAGTGAAGAAGAACGACCGCCTGTATGTGAAGCTATTCCGCATCACGCCCGGTGCTGTTATCGGTACCGACGAATTGCCAAACCTTCCGCCTTCTGTGGTCGCGACGCTCAATAGCGACAGGACCTCTGGTGGCTACACGCCTACCGTCCTGTCTCCCGTGTATGAGATGGAGTTGCCCCCAGCCGATTTTGTAATCTCAGGGCAGCAGCTCATTGGCATTGATGTAGTGCGCTAGCTTCGAAATGCGCAAACAGCACGAGGAGCATTCTGCCGAGAAGCTCACCTGGCGCCAACTGGTAGAGCGACTCGCTCAGTTATCTCCTCGATGGCGTCTTGTCCTCGGTTCAACGTTACTGCTTTTGCTACTCGTCCTACTCTATCCCTTTAAAACCGTGATTGTGCCCGAATGGAACGTGCGCGTCGTCGATGACGGGGGCGCTCCGGTGCGCCAAATCCGTGTCACGGAACACTGGCAGGACTATCTGCTTGAAGCCGCGGGCCATGAGGACGCTCGTACAACAAATGAGGACGGCCGCGTCGGCTTTCCGCCGCGCAGCATACGAGCCGGCCTGGTCAGCCGATTACTGGCGCGCATTAGTAAGCTTACCAAGGCAGGGAATCAGTCACGCACTGATCCTTATGCGGCTATAGTGATTTGGGGAAGCAAAGATCACCAGACTACAGTCTCAGTTCACACGGGCGAAGGGTTGCCGCCAGCGCAGATCGTCGCACAGCGCGTAAGGTAGTCTCCACTACGTGCGGGAGACAACGAATAGGTATCTTCGCACGGAATCTGGAATGTGAACCTCGCAATAAGACAGTTGTGTCTCAGTGATACTCCGTCGCAATCCTTCGCCACCAAAAAATAATAGTGTGCTTGCGCGAGGTGACCATTCGACGAGCCTGGGAAAGCTCTTTTCGAACCGCTCGAGCGCGCGACAGGTAACGAATTCAACTTGCGGTGTTGTGACGTTCTCAAATCGTTCTGAGATAACGTTCGCTGACCTTGTTGACGAAATTCGCTGCAGAGCCTCGCGCAGAAATACCGCCTTCCTGGACGACGCCTCAATGAGCGTAGCCTTTATGTCCGGACGGGCAACAAGACAGGGAATAATCGGAAGACCCGCGCCGGAGCCGATGTCCGCGACCTTCGCACCCTGCGACAGGTGGGGAAGTAGGAGCAATGACTCCAGAACGTGTCTCCTGGCAAACTCCCGAGGTGAACACGGCGCCACCAGATGCAATCGCGGATTCCAGGTGTTCAGCAATTCATAGTATGCAGACAACCGCTCAATGGCCTCAGTCGTAATCTCGACACCGTAACGAGCGGCGTTTGACTCAAGCGCTTTCTCAAAGTCCTTAAATTGCGAGCTGTTGGAACGCATTTCAATTGTCGGAAACAGTTTCACTGAAAGTTGGAACGAGTGCAAAGTTTGTGGTTGGTGAATTCAATTTTGAGATGGAGCATGTTTGAGTTAAGCCCGGCGTTCATAGTCTGTATCAAAACTCAGAAATCCCCCGAGGGAGAGTGTGTGAAAAACCAAAAAGGATCCTACGGTGATTTGCAGGTCAGGAAGGTGGGCTTGCCCCCGCCTCAAGGTGGAATAACCTGCAAGTTATCGTAAGGTCCTTTTGGGTTTTCACACAGCCCCGGCGGTGGGTGGACCGCTCAGGTTCAACCTACGTGTCTCGCTTTGCCCGTTAGCCTCTTTGCGTGAGATTCTTTGATTCGCAAAGACTCTAGCAAACATCAAAGGACAATTTCTGATGGAAGATCTTGTAGAGCAACACCGCCGTCTTGGCAGCGCGGTAACGAAGATCATTGCGGAGTTTGCTGCGGGCCTCGAGTCGCGAAGGGTGGCCTCTGCAGCCACTCCGGCGGAACTGGAAAAACTGTTCGCCGAGCCGCTTCCGGAACAGGGGATGGACACGGACGAAATTCTGGCGCTCTTCAGTAACCATATTGCCGCACATGCGATGGGAGTAGCCAGTCCGCGTTACTACGGTCAGTTTAATCCGACACCCTTGCCGATCGGAGTTTGGGCTGATGCGCTTAGTTCGTCGCTGAACCAGAACGCCGGCGCCTGGCGCAACGGTCCGACCTCAGCAATGCTCGAAGCGCGTGCAATGCGCTGGCTCTGTGACTTGATCGAATATCCGGAACGGAGTTTTGGCACGCTCGCAAGTGGCGGCTCCGAGGCGAACTTGATTGCCCTGAAATGCGCTCGCGACCGGGCCGACCCCGGCACAGTCCATAAGGGCGTTCGTTCAGTCCCTGGCGACCTTGTCATCTACGCGTCGGAGCAATGTCACTACTCAATTGAGAAGAGCGCGGACATCCTCGGTCTTGGCCGGACCAGTTTGCGGAAGATTGCCACTGACGAGCGCTTTCATATCCGGGCCGACCTGCTACGCGTTGAGATTGAGCGCGACCGGAAGGCCGGGCGCATCCCATGCTGCGTTGTCGGAGTCGCGGGCGCTACTTCTACCGGAGTTATCGACCCGCTCGAAGAACTTGGATCCATCGCCCGAGAAAACAACTGCTGGTTTCACGTGGATGCTGCATACGGAGGCGCTCTGGCGTTTTCTAATAGGTACAAACCAATGCTGCGAGGGATCGAGCAAGCTGATTCCGTGACCTTCGATCCTCACAAGTGGATGTTTGTTCCGTTTGCCTGTGGCGCCGTGCTGGTTCGCGATGGCGGCCAAGTCCTGCGCCAGGCCTTTGACATCAGTCCCGAGTATCTCAGCGAAGATCGTGGTGGCGCAGATGTTGAGTTTGACTTCTTTCGTTACGGCCAAATGGGTACGCGACGCTTCAATTCTCTAAAGTTGTGGATGGCCTTGAAGTTCATGGGCAGACAAGGTTACGCGGAAACGATCGACCGGCAAATTGGTCTGACGCAATATCTGGCACGCCGGCTTGATGAGTTGAGTGACTTCCAGCGGTTGGGAGAAGTCGAAACAGCGGTCTGTTGTTTCAAGTTTCTGCCCCAGGCTGTGCGCAACGCAACCGGCGAGGATCAGGATCGTTTACAACAACGCTTGCAGCAGCGTATCGAACGAAGCGGTGAAGCCTGGATCACAACCACTGTGCTTCACGGCCGCCGAGCCATGCGTGTAAACGTCAACAGCTTTCTCACCGAGGCTCGGCACATTGACGATCTGGTAGAATTGCTCAAACGCGAAGGCAAGGCGCTAATTGAAGAACGCTAATCATTTGTAGGGGCGGATGTAGGGGCGGAACTCCCTGTCCGCCCCATGCGCGATAGCAACGGCAACGGCGGTCAGAAAGGTTCTTCCCAGCACATAAAGGAGAGGGCGGACAGGGAGTTCCGCCCCCACAAGATGATGCCGAACCAAACTTTTGCTAACGAGATTCTCAAGGACCATGTTGCTTTTATCACCGGCGGTGGAACCGGAATCACCGGGGGCGTTGCGCGAGCTTTTGCAGAAGCGGGCGCGCGCGTAGCGCTGGTGAGCCGCAAGATGGAGCACCTTGAGACGGCAGCCGAGGCAATTAATAGTGCCGGGGGCGAGGCATTTGCGGTGACGGCAGACGTTCGTAATCCGGAAGAGGTTGAGCGGGCAATTGCCGCTACAGTCGCACGCTTTGGCAAGGTGGATATAGTTGTCAACGGCGCTGCAGGGAATTTTCTTTGTTCGGCCGAAGAGCTTTCGCCAAACGGTTTCGGCACTGTTGTTGACATTGATCTCAAGGGTACATTCAATGTCTGTCGGGCTGCCTTTGCGCAGCTGAAAGAACATCACGGTCAAATTCTGAACATCAGTGCGACGCTTCACTATCTTGGCACGCCGATGCAGCTCCACGTTTCGGCGGCAAAAGCGGGCGTCGACGCGTTGACGCGCAATCTGGCGGTTGAATGGGGACGCTACGGTATTCGCGTGAATGCCGTTGCTCCGGGCCCGATTGGTGATACCGAAGGAATGAAGAGACTGGTGCCCGAACCAATCAAAGAAAAATTGCGGCAGAGAATTCCGCTGGGCCGCTTCGGGGAAATTGCCGATATCGAGAAGGCCGCGGTTTTTCTGTGCTCCAACGCCGCAAACTACATTAATGGAACCGTCCTGGTTGTTGATGGCGGCCACTGGCTGGCGGCAAACAGGTTGTTCTGAGCTGGAGCGCGAGCATCTTGCCCGCACTTGCATCGCGCTCAATTCTAAGGACGGGAGTCTACAAAGACCCGAAGTGCTCTCCCAGGAGATCACGCTCAGTACAAAGAAGTGTGGGCAGGATGTCCGCGCTCCGGTAGTGTCATAGTTCGGTTTCTCTTTCTGCAGCCTCAGTGTTCTCTGTGTCTCAGTGTTGACTGTTTCTTCTCAGAAAAAGCTTTTGGGTCGTAGTTTTGAGATTTACTCATCACGGAGGCACAGAGAACACGGAGAAACGCCAGAAGACTCAAAACATGACACTACGCGAGCTCCAATTGAACTTGCCGAACGCGGTGCTACTCCGGTAAGCTACGCAGCTGTTTTCTTCGAATCAGCAATCCAACTGACAGCTATCCAGGCAGACGTCCTGGACTCAGCCGTTTTACCAACACAATCTGAAAGGACCCACCCCAATGATAGAAAGGTCTCGTCCGAGCTTCGGTCTGATCTTGCTTACTGTTCTGACATGCGCGCTGGTCATAGCAGCGATTGCCGTCCATGCCCAGAATCCCGCACCCTCACAGACACCGAGGCCCTCACCGAGCCCCAGTGTAAGTCCTTCTCCGACTCCAACTCCGGTGAACTGGTCGGAAGATTCACTGCTGAGGCGTTTCATATTTCGGGGAATCGGTCCCGCCAGCATGGGAGGTCGCATAGACGATATCGCGGTGGTCGAAAGTAACCCCTACGTTATCTATGTTGGCTTCGCCACAGGCGGACTTTGGAAATCTACAAATAACGGCACTACTTTCCAGCCGATATTTGACACCCACTCAAGTGTCTCAATCGGCGATGTTGCCGTCACCCAATCCGATCCGAACATTGTCTGGGTAGGCACCGGAGAGGCCAACAATCGCCAGAGTTCAACATTCGGAGACGGGATCTATAAGTCAACTGATGCGGGCAAAACGTTCTCAAAGATGGGTCTGGAGAATTCGCAGACTATTGCACGGATTGTTATCGACCCAAAGGATGTGAATGTAGTCTACGTTGCGGTGCCGGGACATTTGTTTGGTCCCAACAAGGAGAGAGGAATTTACAAGACCACTGACGGAGGCAAGACCTGGAGCAACGTGAAGTTTATCAATGAAGACACGGGCTTTACTGATCTGGTAATGGATCCATCGGACAATAAAACGCTCTTCGCGTCGTCCTATCAGCGCCGGCGAACTTCATGGGGGTTCAATGGTGGCGGACCAGGCTCGGGACTTTGGAAGACCACCGACGCGGGAAAAACCTGGAACAAGCTGGAAGGAAATGGACTACCAGCTGGTTTGTTAGGCCGGATTGGATTGGATGTTGCCCGTTCGAATGCGAATATCATTTTCGCCCAGATGGAAGTAGGTGCGAGCCAGGGAACGGGCGTCGAAGAGCCAGTCATTAGTGGTCAGGCAACTCCCAGCCCCACGCCGAGCGCTTCTCCGGCGGCCTCCGCGTCGCCCGGCGCTTCTCCGTCAGCAATTCCTGCCGCCAGCCCAACCCCAACGCCTCTCGACCCAAAGAAATCCGGCATTTGGCGCTCTGACGACAAAGGCAAAACCTGGCGCCTCATTAGTAATGAAAACAATCGCCCGATGTACTACAGCCAAATTCGTGTCGATCCAACCAACGCAGAAATTGTTTACGTAGGTGGTTTGAATTTTAGTAAATCGATGGATGGAGGAAAGACGTTTAAGTCTCTGCAGGCAGGCATTCCCCATAGCGATCATCATGCTATTTGGCTCGATCCAAAGAACAACAATCACATAATCATCGGCAATGACGGCGGTCTGAACGTCACGTATGACCAGGGCGCAACATGGGAGTTCATCAACACCATTCCCTCGGCGCAGTTCTATGCTGTGGGCGCCGACATGCGCAAACCCTACTACGTGTATGGTGGATTGCAGGACAACGGTTCCTGGGGTGCGCCCAGCCAAACGCGCAACGCCGCCGGTATTACGAACGCTGAGTGGTTTCGCGTCGGTGGAGGCGATGGTTTCTATGCCCTGGCCGACCCGACTGATCACAACACCGTCTATTCGGAATCGCAGAACGGTGCGATGAACCGACTCGACCTGCGCACGGGCCGTAGCGTGAGTATCCGTCCTCGAGGAGCGCCGCGTCGTGGGGCGGGCGGTCGTGGGGCCGGCGCCGCCGCTGCGGCTGGTGCGTCGCCGGAAGCGGGAACGTCCGCAGTCGCCTCGCCATCCCCGTCGCCGGCTGGTTCATCCACAGAAGACAATCCGTTAGCGATAGTGGCCGCCGCAGCCGCTGCCCAGGGATTTGGCCAGTTCGCCGCCCTCGCCACTCCAAACGTTGTTCCCCGGCCGCCACCTAATGAACAGTATCGATTTTATTGGAGCACGCCGCTGGCGATGTCGCCGCACAATCCTCGCATTCTCTACACCGGCGGCGATCGGTTCTTTAGATCGTTGGATAGAGGAGACACCTGGACCGCGACCGCAGATCTCACGAAGAAAATCGACCGCAGCACGCTTTCCATCATGGGAGTTTCCGGAAAAGATCCAATGGCCTCGAAGAATGACGGCTATAACAACTTCAGTCACCTAACTACAATTGCAGAGTCGCCAAAACTTCCCGGTGTGCTTTGGGCCGGAACTGATGATGGCAACGTCCAGGTGAGCCAAGATGGAGGCGCCACATGGACAAACGTCGCGAAGAATGTGCCGGGTATTGGCGAGATGTATCACATAACACGTGTCGAGCCGTCTCATTTCGACGCTGCCACTTGCTATCTCGCGGTTGATGGCCATCGCTTCGACGATCTCAAGCCTTACCTGTTTGTCACTCGCGACTATGGCGCAACTTGGACGCCGATCGTCAGTAATCTGCCCATCATTGGCCACGTAAATGTTATTCGCGAAGACCTAAAGAACAAGGACCTTCTCTTTGTGGGTACGGAATACGGCCTGTTCATTTCTTTGAATGCGGGCGGCGAATGGAAGCCGTTTATGTCAGGGTTGCCAACAGTTCGTGTGGACGACATCCTGATTCATCCGCGCGATAACGATCTCATAGTGGGCACACACGGGCGCGGCATCTTCATCCTGGATGACATAACTCCGTTGCAGCAGCTTTCCAAAAGCAAGGTCCTGGACACAGAGGCCAATCTTTTTGATGTCCGGCCCGGCACTGCCTGGCTGAACGATGTAAGGTTGAGCCGATTTCCGAATGGGGCACGGACATTTCGCGGCGTTAACCCGCCCGCCGGAACGGCAATCAGTTATTACCTGAAGGCAGCGCCTACGGGGGACGTCAAGATCACCATCTCCGATTACACTGGCAAGGTTGTGCGCAACATGACCGGAACGAAGGATATGGGCATCAACCGCGTGCAATGGAATCTCCGGGCTGACCCCCCACCGCGTCCGGCAAACTTGCCCGTAGGCTTTGGAGGCGGAGGAGGTGGTGGTGGCGGCGGCGGAGGCGGCGGCGGAGGCGGCGGCGGCTTGGGTGCGTTCTTTAATCAAGGAGCCGTGCTTGAGCCTGGCACCTACATAGTCAAGGTGTCGGTAGGCGGCAAGGACTACACGACGAAAGTTGTGGTTGAAGCCGACACCTGGATGGGGCAATAGGATCCGGGCGTTTTGGGAAGAGGGAGAGACAAAGGCGCCGTTTGAGCGGTGCCTTTTTCTTTTTGGTTCACTTAGATCCCCGATACATGTTGATATCGATTTCAATTCATCGCGGCTTACTGCTGCAATCCGACTCGCCGCGACTCAACAGGTCAGCGTTAGCGAATTCCCCAGTCGGAGTGTCACTCATACCAGTCCCATCAGGTCAGCACCACCAAGCGGTAGAGTCTGTGTGAATACTCTGGAAATCCTACCCACGGCACAGTGGGTGGATTCTTCAAGTCCAACCTATTCACTGAGCCAGGCTTTTAGTCAATGGGCCTTCGCTTTGAGATGATACCAAGCGATGAAGGCTGGACTTGAACCATCCACCCACTGCCCGTTGGTGGGATTAAAATAGTCGCCAACGATGTTCTTTGTAGGCTGGACTTGAACGATCCACCCACTTCCGTGGGTGGGATTCCCGAGTTTTCACACAAACTCGGTAGCGTGTGGGTGCTCCGCTCGTTTCAAACTAAAGACACTACCGTTTTTAAAGCCTCTAGATTAGTTTGGCTGACTGCGTTACAGTGATAATTCCACCATGCTGGATCTCCAACCCGCATCATTCGAAGAATTTGAACGTGAGGCGCGTCAGGGCAATGTTGTACCTGTGGTTCGTTCTGTGCTTGCCGACCTGCAAACTCCCGTCGGCGCTTTCATGTGCATTGCCGGCGACTCGCCATATGCTTTCTTGCTCGAATCTGTGGAAGGTGGCGAGCGAATTGCGCGCTATTCGTTTTTAGGTTCTGAACCAGAAATGATCGTGCGGGGTAGGGGAGCGCAGACCCTTGTTGAGCGAAACGGGGAAATCGAAACCTTTCCAACGTTGGCCACTGACTGGGTTCGGGATTATTTTCGCGAGCGAATGCTTGCCAGGCGTGCGGGCCTTGCACCATTCGCCGGCGGGGCCGTCGGGTATCTGGGCTACGACGCGGCCGCCTGGTTTGAGCCGGCCTTAAAACCTGAATACCCGGAAGATCCCACAGGGAAGCAGTCGCTTCCGACGCAGGCCGATGCGCTCTGGATGTTCTTTCGTAACGTAATCGCGTTTGATCGTTTACGGCAGCGAATGGAGATCATCTCCATCGTACTAACGGAAGAGGCGCAAGGCAGCCTTACGCGGCTGAGAGAGCTTTACGACGGGGCGGTCAAGCGAACTGCACAAATTGAAGCAAAACTACGGAAAGGGGTTCCTCCGCAGGTTGCTGCTAAACCCCCGTCCAGCAATGTGACTGTCAAGCCACACTCAAACTGGACGCGCAAGGGCTTTGAGGATGGGGTCCGCCGAATTCAGGAGTACATCGCGGCCGGCGACTGTTATCAGGTTGTTCTTTCACAGCAGTTCACGACAAGTTTTAAGGAGGAGCCCCTGGAGATTTACCGGGCGCTGCGCGCGATTAATCCCTCGCCTTACATGTTTTTTCTTAAACTTGGCCAGGAGACAATTGTTGGCGCTTCACCAGAGATGTTGGTCCGCTGCCGCGCGCAGAGATTGGACTACCGGCCGATTGCCGGTACACGAAAGCGCGGGGCCACCGAAACCGAAGATTGGATGCTTGGAGAAGATCTGCGAACTGACGAAAAAGAGGTTTCCGAACACACAATGCTCGTTGACCTGGGACGAAATGATCTGGGGCGGGTGGCAGATTACGGATCAGTTAAGGTCGAAGAATTGATGTCCATTGAGCGGTACTCTCACGTCCAGCACCTGGTCACGAGCCTGCGCGCGCGTCTGCGCGATGGGCTTGACCGCTTCGATGCGCTCGGGTCGTGCTTTCCCGCGGGAACGGTAACGGGCGCTCCCAAAATTCGCGCCATGGAGATCATTCGAGAGCTGGAACCAAAACGTCGAGGCGTTTATGCCGGATCAGTGCTTTACATGGACTATGCTGAGAATCTCGATTCATGTATTGCAATACGCACTATTGTTCTCGCAGGAGGGAAAGCACAGGTGCAAGCCGGCGCCGGCATAGTTGCTGACTCCGTGCCCGAGCATGAATATGCAGAAACTGTAAACAAGGCGCGGGGCCTATTTCGGGCGATTGAGCTTGCAAAAAGAGGACTTTAGATCACGACATGTTGCGCTTCAAGGTTGCATTCACGATTTTCAATCTCCTTCTCCTGTTGAATTCCATTGGCGCGAGTGTCTTGAGTGCCCAGGAGCCTCGCAAAGGTTCGGATGCGGATCCCAAGAAGGCCAATGTACGAGCTGCGGACCCTCTTGCGATTTCTACCGAGCCTTTCGATTCTGCTTCGCTTGAGAAAATGGCCGGGCAATGCGTCACGCTTGAGACTGAGGTGGGTGCAATCGAGATCGAAATGATGCCCGAAGTGGCGCCTGAGAGCGTCCGGAACTTTCTGAATCTCGCAGCAACCGGAGCGTTGGATACAACCCTATTCAGCAGAGTAGTTAAGGACTTCGTGATTCAAGGCGGAAATCTTGCTACTAATGAGAAATGGGGCGTGGAGTTGGCCAAACGAGCCGGGCGTAAGCTTCCGGACGAACCAGGATTGGTGAAGCATGTACGTGGAATTGTTTCAATGGCCCGAACTGATGAGCCGAATAGCGCCACGACGCATTTTTTATTCTGGTCGGTGAAGGGCATCATCTGGACGGAAAGTTCGCAGCTTTCGGCAAAGTCAGAAGCGGTATAGAAGTCGCGGATACAATAAACCGTGCCCCGCTGGATGGTGAGAAGCCGGTGAAGCCGGTGCGTATCAACCGTGCACTGGTTGCGCAGTGCCCGAAATGAATCGAGTCACCAAAAGATGCGTACGACCAGGATAAATTACGTGATAGTTTTGGTTGTTTGCGGTTTGTTGTCGCTTTGCGGATGCGCCGAAACATCAGACAAGCCTTCACCGGAAGCAGCGAAGCAGTTTTTGAAGCTGCGCGGTTACCACTTTGACGAGAAGTCGTTCTTCGCAGCCGCTACTGCAAGCGACGTCATGGCGGTCAACGCTTTTCTGGCAGCGGGTATCAATCCCAACGGCAAAGATGAGAGTAGAGGCGAAACGGTGATGATTTCGGCCGCGTCCCGCGGAGATACGAGCATTGTAAAGGCACTCCTGGAGGGTGGAGCGGATGTGAACGCAAAAGGCCTGGGCAACTCGACGGCGCTCTTGCGCGCGCTCGAAAAGAAGCAAGACGATGTGGCAAACATTCTGCTGGCCCAACAGTCTCTCGATTTGAATGCGCAGGGCGTGAACGGTGCTACAGCTTTGATTTACTACGTATCCTGGGATCGCGAAGAGATCGTGGCAAAGCTGCTGGAGCGTGACGCGAACGTCAATCTTCAGGACGTGGATGGCGACACGGCCCTGCATCGCGCCGCGCAGAATGGCAATGTCGACGTTGTGCAAATGCTTCTGCGGAAAGGTGCCAATCCGAATATCAAAAACAAGGTCGGCGGCACGCCCTTAATGTGGGCGGCGGTTTACGGCCACGATCAGGCGGCGACGATGCTGATGGCCAATGGCGCAGATCCGCGTCTCAAAGATGAAGACGGCGTGACGGCGTCAGCCTGGGCCGCGAAGAACAAACAAGAGGATTTAGCTAAGCTCCTGCGCGAAGCGGAAAAAGGTAGTCGGCAGTAGGCAGGAGGCAGGAGGCAGGAGGCAGGAGGCAGGAGGCAGACGGCAGGAGGCAGGGGCAGGAGGCGGGGGCAGGAGGCGGGGGCAGGAGGCAGGCAGGAAGCAGACGGCAGGAGCAGAGAATCAAACGTCGAAGTACAAAGAACAAAGAACAAAGAACAAAGTACAAAGAACAAAGATCCAAAGACCAAACATCCAAAGACCAAAAACCAAAGTCCAAAGACCTAAGTCCAAATGTTATTAGTAATCGACAACTACGATTCATTCACATTCAACCTTGTCCAGTATCTTGGCGAGCTTGGTGAAACAGTCGAGGTTCGACGCAACGACCAGGTGACAATTGAGGAGATCAAATCGGCGCTCAAGCCAACCCGAATAGTAATCTCGCCGGGCCCTGGCACACCCGACGGAGCCGGCATTACGCTGCGAGTAATAGAACACTTCTCCGGCCATGTTCCGATTCTGGGAGTCTGTTTGGGTCATCAAGCAATTGGGCAGGCCTTTGGCGGAAAGATCGTCCGGGCACCGGTGCTAATGCATGGGAAAGCCTCAGAGATCTGTCATGATGGCAAGACAATCTTCCAAGGCATTGAAGATCATTTTCGGGCAGGACGTTACCATTCGCTGATCGTAGACAAGGCATCTGTGCCTGCTTGCCTGGAGGTCTCCGCTTTAACGCAGGATGATGTGGTCATGGGCCTGCGCCATCGCGAACTAAAGGTCGAAGGTGTTCAGTTCCATCCGGAGTCGATCCTTACCAGTTGCGGTAAGAAGCTGTTAGAGAACTTCCTTCAATTGTAACCTCACGATATGGCCGAAAACGCACTTCGTGACTATCTTGCCCGCCTCGTGCGTCGCGAGGACCTTAGTCGCGCAGACGCTGTTGGATTACTTAACGGGTTGCTAAACGACGATGCAACGGATGGTCAGATAGCGGCCACTCTTGTTGCCTTGGCGTGTAAGGGAGAAACAGTTGACGAGTTGGCGGGCTTGGCCTCAGCAATGCGCGCCCGAGCAGTTCGCGTTACCTGCCGGCATGCTTGTTTCATCGACACGGCCGGCACGGGATCCAGTCCCGCCAAAACATTTAATATTTCCACGGCAGCGGCGTTTGTGATTGCCGGAGCTGGATTGCCGGTAGCGAAGCACGGAAATCGCGCCGCGAGCAGTCGCTCTGGAAGCGCAGATGTGCTCTCCGCGCTTGGTGTGAATGTCAACGCTCTTCCAGAAGTCTCAAGTCAGTGCCTTAATGAAATCGATATCTGTTTCATGTTTGCGCCGCTCTATCATGGTGCCACCGCTCGAGTCGCCGGTATTCGCCGAGAGCTGGGAATCCACACCACTTTCAATCTTTTGGGGCCTCTCAGCAATCCAGCCGGCGCCCCGACTCAAATCATTGGCGTGTGGCGCCGCGACCTTGTTGAGCGAATGGCCCAAACCCTCGCTGCGATGGGTACCGATCACGCCTGGGTCGTGCATGGCGACGACGGTCTTGATGAGATCACAATAGCCGCCAAAACGTTCGTCGCAGAAGCAAAAGGCGAAACTGTCAGGACGTTCGAGATTGAGCCAAAAGCCTTCGGGCTTTGGCGCGGTAGCCTCGAACACCTGCGCGGCGGAGATGCGGAAGCAAATGCGCAGATCATCCGCGAAGTATTGTCGGGCAAACGAAGAGATGAGGCGCGTGCCCTCGTAGTTGCGAATGCCGCGGCGGCGCTTTTCGTGGGCGGCGTCAGTTCCGACTTGCAAGCAGGGGCCCGAGCGGCTGAGGAGAGTGTCGATAGTGGCGCTGCAAGGACGAAGCTGGAGCAGCTGATTCAGGCGACCAACCAGAAATGACAACGGATTTTCTAGCCAGAATTGTCGCAACGAAACGCGCGGCCCTGGAGGCCGCAAAGAAAACGATTCCCTACGAAACAATTAGCCAGGAGGCAACTTCGATCCGGCAATCATCCAGGCCTCATGCCTTAACCAAAGTCCTACGCAACAATCAGATCAATGTTATTGCCGAATTCAAGCGAAGATCCCCATCGAAGGGAGTGATTCGCGATAACGTGAGCCCGCAGACGATGGCCCGCTTTTACGGATCCGGTGGCGCCGCCGCCATTTCAGTACTGACCGAAGAACACTTCTTCGATGGTTCCCTTGACGACCTGCGCGCGGTCCGTGCGGCAGTTTCACTTCCGGTCTTGCGGAAGGATTTCATCGTCGACGACTATCAAGTTTATGAATCAGCCGCTGCCGGAGCGGATGCGCTACTGCTGATCGTAGCGCTGCTCAGTGATGACTCACTCAACCGTCTGCGGCGGCTCACAGAAGAGGAGCTGGGCATGGACGCGCTCGTGGAGGTCCACACTAAAACCGAAATGGAGAGAGCAACCGCCAGCGGCGCGAAGTTTGTTGGCGTGAATAATCGCGATTTGAAAACATTTGCGGTTTCGGTGGATACCTCAGTGGAACTCTTGTCCCAAAGGCCGGCTGATGGGATTCTCATTTCTGAGAGTGGGTTCAATTCCGGGGCCGATCTGCGCCGGCTTCACGCGCTGGGATACAACGGGTTCTTGATTGGGGAATCGCTGATGTCAGCCGAGCGACCGGATAAGATGTTGCGTGAGCTGATCGGTGCGAACTGAAAACCGGGAAAGGCAGAACGGGGGAACAGGGGAACGGGGAACAGGTAAGTCGGATGACACACTTGGAGCGCGGGCATCTTGCCCGCACT
>JBOGOU010000378.1:0-12812 GCA_050748205.1 Pyrinomonadaceae bacterium
GGCCATCGGCGGTGGTAACTTGGCGCATTTTAGGAGCAAGATAACATGGCCAAAAGATCCAATGAACCATTTCTCTGGGCGCTCTTCAGTTCTGGTGGCGTGGTCGCCGCCTTGCTGATCCCTGTCCTGCTCTTCTTTTATGGCTTGGCATTTCCGTTAGGATGGCTCGCATCACCGGGCTATCAAAGTACGTTAACTTTGGTAAGGCATCCCCTGACGCGACTGGTATTGTTCGTGCTCTGCTCGCTGCCGCTGTTTCACTGGGCACATCGCTTTCGCTTTACGCTCTACGATGGATTGCAAATCAAGCATCTGAACGAAGTTATCATCGTGTTCTGTTATGGCGGAGCGCTTGTCGGCACGGTGGTGGCAGGCTACATCTTGTGGAACATTCCCTAGCAAGGGGCAAGTGCGGCTCCTGCCTCATTTTGGAGGTTACATGCAAATAGAACTCAAGCCCATATCAACGGCCGGCATTGCTGAGGCGATCTCCAAGGCCGAGGTGTATCGCTATTTGAACGAACCTGGTGAGGCAGAGTCCATTTGCCGCGACATACTTGCCGAGGAGCAGGATAGCCAGAGCGCATTACGTCTGCTGGGCCTGGCGATTACTGATCAGTTTACCGGAGAGGTATCTGATCGGTATGCGGAGGCCGAAGGTGTCTTTCGCCGTCTGACCAGCGAGTATGAGCGAACCTATCACCTGGGTATCCTTCAAGAGCGAAAAGCGAAGGCCCAGCTTCGCGCCGGCCGTCCTGCCCACACCGTTTATCCAATATTCGAAAAGGCTTTGGAACTCTTTGAGCGGGCCGAGGCGATCAGGCCGCCTGACAACGATGAAGCCATTCTGCGCTGGAATCGCTGTGTACGCATTCTGAAGAGCCGCCCGAGTTATCAATGGCGCAAGGAGATCGAAGAGTTTGACGCCAGCGAGGGCCCGCCGGTGTAATCTGGTTGATGTCACTCAACCACACCAGATCCGAGGCTCTGTGAAAAATTGAAGACGTAGTTCTCGACGCGTAGCGGCGGTCTGAGTTTAGCCCGGCGTTTCAACGCCGGGATCGAGTCTACCACTTCCCTCGTCGCGTCAGCGACGGCTGAAGAAGCAATCGCAGCGTCGCTACCGCGACGCTGAGAACCAAGCTTAACGTTTCCCCAGCTTTGAAAAGCTGGGCTAAAGTCACAACGCCGCTACGCGTCGAAAACCTTTCGCGCAGCCTTATGTGGCTGGCACGGCTGCTACGACTCAAGAGGAGTAAACCGATGAAACTAAGTGACGGTTTGGCAAGTCGGAACCTGGGCATGATGTTGCTGGGAATCTGGCTTATCCTCACAGGGCTTTTGCCGCTACTAAACATTAGACTCTCCTCCACAGCCACAACGGCTATGGCCGTGCTTGCGATTGTCGCCGGGATCCTGATTTTACTTCGTCGTTAGCCATTTGAGATTATTTGAGATCTGAAATTTGAGATCTCAGATCCCAAGGAGGTACTTCGTGGATCGGGTTTTCGCCTTCTACCGCTCTTTTTCCAGATATTTTGCGGCTAGATTGTTAATAAGCCCTTCACGAACTCGTTTACTGAGCGGGAAACGAATTTCAGGAGGGCACCGTGCAGGCAGCAGTTAGAACCTTGAAACCAGTTCCAAACCCTCCGGGGGAGCTTGAAACGCTCTTCCGAGCGCACCACGACCGCGTTTTTCGCACCGCCCATCGCATCACAGGCAGCGCAGCCGATGCCGAAGATGTGCTGCAAACCATCTTCCTGCGACTCGTTAAGAGCCAGGAAGGCCACGATCTCTCGCCAAATCCTGAAGCATACCTTTCGCGCGCCGCAATAAACGCCTCGTTGGATCTAATGCGCAGCCGCAACAGGTCGAAATCGGTTGGCCTCGAGGACGCGGATGCGGGGGCGATTGAAAGCACTGGAAAGAACCCCGAGGCGCAGCATGTCGATCGCGAATTGCAGACCTTGATCCGCCAGGCGGTTGCTCGTTTGGGAACCACCGCGGCGGAGATGTTCGTGTTGCGCTACTACGAAGGGTATGAAAACCATGAGATTGCGAAGATGCTGGGCACCTCTCATCTGGTAGTGGGCGTTGTCTTGCATCGCGCGCGCACAAAGCTACGTAAAGAAATTGGGCACTATCTGGAGAAACATCATGAGTAGCACAGACTTCAGTCTGTTGAGACTCTTCGCTCAAGGATGAAACACAGACTAAAGTCTGTGCTACTTAGGAGAGACATATGAACAACAAGAAATCGGAATCAATCCTCGACAAGTTGACCACTGACATCCGGAATGAACAAATCGATCCGCCAGTGGTGCAAGCGGCGGCAGACCGTGTTTGGGCGCGTGTCTCCGCTGAAAACGTTGGTGTGCAAAGGAGTGAAACAGTGGCAGTGGACCGGATCGAGAATTGTGCAGACTTTCAGTCGCTCATTCCCAGCTATCTTAACGGGCATCTATCTGAAGCGCGTTCGTTGCTGCTGGTGGATCACACACACGAGTGTATTCCCTGCCGCAGGGCAATGAACGAAGCGCGTTCGCGCAGCCACGCAGCTCCGAAGAAAACTGCTGTCGCAACGCGGCGCTACGGCTTGCAGCCCGTGGTATTGAGGTGGGGAATTGCAGCCGCACTCGTGATTGGGTTCGGCTTGCTGGCGCTTCCGTTCATCCAGCGCTACGCACCGTTTGGCGGTCCTCTGGAAGCCACGGTCGAGGCCGCTGAAGGGCAGGTTTATCAGATTGCTGACACGTCAAGCACTGCGCTTCGGGCAGGCCAAAAGCTTCAAAAAGGCGAGCGAGTGCGCACCGCAAAGGACGCCCGGGCGGTGGTTCGTCTAAGCGATGGCTCGACGATTGAAATGAAAGATCGTTCCGAGCTTTCGGTCAGCAAGAATGCCCAAGGGACCACGATTCACTTGAATCGCGGCAGTATTGTGGTTGAAGCCGCGAAACAGCGTGGCGAACGTCTGTTCGTTGACACAGGTGATTCCCTGGTTTCCGTAACCGGCACGGTGTTTTCAGTAAATAGTGGCACAAAGGGTTCGCGCGTTTCAGTGATTGAAGGCGAAGTTCGACTCGACCACAAAGGCAGCGAGCGTGTGCTGCGTCCCGGTGAGCAGGCCACTACAAGTTCGAGCATCGAGGCGATTCCAGTCAAAGACGACGTGGCGTGGAGCCTCAAAGCTGCTAATTACGCGGCCGCGCTGGCGGGTCTTACGTCGATTGGTAAGGAATTGAACAAGGTCCAGCAGCCCGGCGTGCGGAACTCCACGCAGCTCCTGGATCTAATGCCGGAGAACACGGTCGTTTACGCGGCACTGCCAAATTTAACCTCAACCATCGCGGAGTCGCACCGCATCATGCAGGAGCGCATTAGCCAGAATGCAGCACTGCGCCAATGGTGGGAACAAAAGCAAGCCGGTCACAAGGGACCCGGAATGGATGAGGTCATGGCGACCATTCGCGAGTTTGGCGATTATCTAGGCGATGAAGTTGCGGTGTCTGTCTCGATGGATGAGAAGGGCGAACCGACTTCGCCGCTCGTGCTCGCTCAACTCAAGAACGCCGCCGGCTTCCGCCAGTTTCTTGAGCAACAGATTGCCAAGTATGCGGGCAATCCACAAGGCAGACCCTCGATCAGGTTCGTCGACGATCCACTGACTTTCGTTGCTGCAGCACCTGAGGCAGGAAAGAAAAACGACGAGTTATTCGTCTGGATTCAAAACGATCTGTTTGCTGCCAGTCCAAAACTACAGCAGTTGCAAAGTCTCGCCAGCGTACGGCAAAAGGGTGTCACAAGCAGCTTCACTGCAACGGAGTTCCGGAACCGTATAGCCAAAGTCTACGAAGAAGGTGCCGGTCTGGTTGTGGCAGCGAATCTTGAGAAGGTAATAGAAAGGGCAAGAGGCGAGCTGACAAAAGGCGCGGATGTGGCTAAGCGTGAAGGCGCACTACAGCAGCTCGGGATTCTGAACCTCAAATACTTTGCCCTCGATCAGAAAGATAGCCAGGGTAAGACTCACACGCGGGCCGTGCTTGCCTTCAACGAAGCACAGCGGGGCATTCCTTCATGGCTTGCCGCGCCCGAACCGATGGGCTCGCTCGAATATATTTCCCCGGACGCGAATGTAGTTGCCGGCTTTGTTGTGAAGAACCCAGCAGCGCTCGTTGACGACCTGCTCGGCGTTGTGGAAACCGTCTCGCCGGATCTTCGCAAGAATCTGGACAAACTTCAGACAGAGCGAGGACTGGATATTCGCCAAGACTTTGCCGTACCACTTGGCGGAGAATTTGCTTTCGCTATCGATGGACCGATTCTGCCGACACCTTCGTGGAAGATGGTGTTTGAGGTGAACGATCCTCAGCATCTACACCTGACCCTCGAACGCGTCGTTGCCGAAATCAATAAAGAGGCGGCGAGGTTCGGTAAGGCTGGATTGGTGTGGGAAACGGCTGACATTGCCGGCCGCACTTATTACACGTTGCGATCTGCCGACTTCGGCGTAGAAGTGAACTTCACTTACGTAAATGGATACATGGTTGTCGGCCCCAGCCGGGCGCTGGTCGAGAGATCTGTGAGATCGCAGGAAGCTGGTTACTCCATCTTACGTTCTTCGCGTTTCACGGCCGGACTGCCAGCCGATGGTAATGCCAACTTCTCGGCGCTCTTCTATCACAACCTTGCGCCTCTGGTGCAGCCGTTCGCGGAACGAATTGCCAGTTCCGCAAACAATCTGCCTCAGGAACAACAACAAGCCATCAAGGCGATGGCCGCGGACATGCCGCCGACTCTCGCATACGCTTATGCGGCGGGCGACAGTATTACGTTTGCAGCGAATACTGAGGGTGGACCGTTCGGCTTGAGCCCGGCAACCCTTCTCGGCATGCCCAACTCGCTGGAGATTCAGCACATCCTCCAGCAAGGGATGGGGAAGAAGTAAAATTTCGGATTTCGGATTTCGGATTGCGAATTTCGTGTGACGGAAGGCAGAACCGGATCCGGTTGAGAAGCTATTAGCGGACCCAACCGGATCCGGTTTGAGAAGTTATGATCGACGCAAAACCAAAACTCGGGCAGGATCACAACTAAAGATCGGAACAGACAAAATTCGAAATTCGCAATCCGAAATTCGAAATTCCAAACTTATGAAACTCGTCTCAATCTCCCTCGGTTCATGGCTGCTTGGACTGTCGGCAATCTTGCTGACTTTTTTTGTCATTGAGGGAGAGAACCTTACTGCCGCAGACGTCAAGGGCGTCACGATTATGTCGCTCATCATTGCGGCCCTATTATTCTCACTTGCGTATGCCCCTTCGCTGTTTTGGCTGCGCCGACGCCTCGGCGGTTGCAGACCTGCGGCCCTATTCCCAGTCACCTCGGCGCTCGTGCTGAATGCACCGGTTTTTCTGATCGGAATTCTGTCGATAGGCAGAACTTTAGCGCCCACGGAAGCGTTAGCATTTATCGGCGCATTTGTCTTAATGGGGACTGCCTTCGGACTAGGTTTCCTTTGGAATTACCAGGACCACAGCGTATAAAGAGCAGCATGGCGACAGCCACAGCACCGCAAGAAAAGAAAAACCTCCACGATCCAGCGAATTTCGCTCCCGTAATCGACCTCAACGATTTAAGTGTTGAGTTTGGCGGGCGGCCAATTCTGAAAGGTCTCCGCGGGGAGTTGCGCGGACGCGCGATTGGGTTGCTCGGCCCCAACGGCGCCGGCAAGACCACGCTTATTCATACGCTTCTCGGTTTTCATCCGCCGTCCGCCGGTACCGCGCACATATTCGGCAAAGACATTCTCACCGATGCAAAGCAGATTCGTTCCCTCATCGGGTATATGCCGGAACGAGATTCCTTCATCGCAAAGATGAGCGCGGTCCATCTGGTGCGGTTGATGGCCGAACTGTCCGGTTTGCCGGCCGAAACGGCACTCGAACGTGCGCACGAAGCACTCTTCTATGTCGGGCTGGGTGAAGCTCGTTACCGCAGTCTCGATACTTACTCGCTCGGCATGAAACAACTCGCCAAGCTGGCCCAGGCAATCGTTCACGGTCCTAAATTGATCTTCCTGGACGAACCAACGAACGGCCTCGATCCGCCAGCCCGAGCAAGAATGATCCGGCTGGTACGCGAGATTCGCGATAGCGGCCAGGCCAATATCGTTTTGTCCTCGCACCTGCTTCGCGATGTTGAAGAATGCTGCGAAGAGATCCTGATTCTGAAAGAGGGCCAGCTCGCCGTTTATTGCAATCTCGAAGAAGAGCGCAAGGCGAACCGGAAATTTCTCGTTCTGGAAACTCGTGGGGATCAAAACAGGTTTGCGGAGGCTGTTTCTCGGCTTGGTTGCGAATACGCTGTGACCGGCGACACTCGTGTGAAGATAGTCTTGCGAGAGGGAGTCGAAGTGCGCGATCTTTATCGCATCGCCGCCGAGCAGGAGATGCAGATCAGGCGCTTGAGTTACAAGCGCGATTCCCTGGAAGACATCTTCCTGAAAGCAATGGAGAACGGCCATGGCAGTCTATGAGCACACTTACAGGAATTATGCCGGCCCGCTGACTCCGGAATGGAGCCGGTTTCTAATAATTCCGCGTCATGCTTTCCGGGATGTGTTCAAATCGAAATTGTTCACGGCATTTTTTGCGATCTGTTTCATACCGCTGCTGATCGAGGCAGTCCTCATTTATTTGCATCACAACGTGAACGCGCTGGCGATCTTGAAGGTCAATGTCAGGGAGTTGATTCCCATCGACGCCTCGTTTTTCCAGACATTTGTGAATTTGCAGGGCGGATTTGCCTTCTTTGTCACCTTGCTGGTGGGCCCGCCGCTGGTTTCGCGGGATTTGCGGAACAATGCTTTGCCTCTATATCTCTGCCGGCCATTTTCACGAACTGAGTATGTGGCAGGCAAGATGTCTGTCGTCTTATTTCTGCTTTCCGCGATCACCTGGATCCCGCAATTGTTGCTTTTTCTGTTTCAATCCTACCTTGAAGGCGCGAGATGGTTCGTAGACAACCTCTGGATCGCGAGTGCGATTTTCATCGGCAGCGTTGTTTGGATACTGCTTCTCGCACTGCTTTCGCAGGCCATCTCAGCGCTAGTTAAGTGGCGAGTGATAGCGAGTGCTGCTCTTCTGGGACTGTTTTTTATCCCGTCAGTCTTTGGCGAGGTTACTAACCAAATCTTTCGCACGCGCTGGGGAAGTTTGATTAGCCTCGGGGCGCTTATGAGGAATGTTTCGGCCGGGCTGTTCGGCACGTTCGAACGGACGACCACGTTGGTGACTGATTTTGACGGCGAGATTGTCACGCGAGCTGTATTGGCGGAGCCACCGCTTTGGTGTTCGTGGTTCGTGCTGTTCATAGTGTGTGCAATTTGTCTGGCCTTGCTTTCAAGAAAGGTAAAGGCCTACGAGGTGGTCAAGTGAGAATTTCGGATTGCGAGATGGAAATTCGGATTTCGGATTTCGGATTGCGGATTTCGTGTAACTGTAGCTTGATGAGAGCTTGTTGAGAATGTATGAGTGAGGCAGAACCAAAACTCGAGATCGGGTCAGACGAAATCCAAAATCCGAAATCCGAAATTCGCAATTCTGAGATTCTCTTCGACGATGTCTCCAAATTTTATGGAGAGATCCTCGGCGTGAACCGGGTCAGCCTTAGCATTGGACCGGGCATTACCAGTCTGGTGGGGCCAAACGGCGCCGGCAAATCGACGCTGATGAACCTGATGACAGGCTTGTTGCGCCCCACGCGAGGCTCGATAACCGTCCTGGGCATACCAACAGACCATCCTGAACAACTTTTTCGAACGGTCGGATATTGCACTCAGTTTGATTCGTTCCCCAGAGGGTTAACCGGAAGGGAATTCATCAAGTCGTTTTTGCTGGTCCATGGTTTCGATGCGAAGAAAGCCGAGGAGCACGCGGTAACCGCGCTGGAGCGGGTGAGTCTGCTCGACGCCGCGGATCGGAAAGTCGCGGCTTACAGCAAAGGCATGCGCCAGCGTATTCGCCTCGCGCAGGCAATTGCCCATCGGCCTTCAGTGCTCATTCTCGACGAGCCATTGAATGGCCTTGATCCGATGGTCCGTGCAGAAACGATCGCCCTGTTTCGCAAATTGGCGGCTGAAGGTCTGCACGTAATTATTTCCAGCCACATCCTGCACGAAGTTGACATGATGTCGGATCGCGTCGTGTTGGTTAACAACGGCTACGTCGTGGCTGAAGGAAATATTCACGGTGTGCGTAACGAGATGGAAGAGCACCCCATGCAAATCCTGATACGTTGCGACAAGCCCGCGAAACTCGCAGCGCATGTTTTTGATCAGGACAATGTGGTTGAGGCGCGTCTTCACGAGGATCGGCTCGGGCTTTTCGTGCGCACTCGCGATGCCGACCGCTTTTATTTGTTATTGAATCGCGTGGTTGCCGAGGGCGAGATCGAAATAGAGTCAGTGGCCCC
Organism: Pyrinomonadaceae bacterium; assembly: GCA_050748205.1. GTDB lineage: Bacteria > Acidobacteriota > Blastocatellia > Pyrinomonadales > Pyrinomonadaceae > PSRF01. Next base: position 8,476 of record JBOGOU010000378.1, read on the forward strand.
GGTGGATGATGATTTGAACGCAGTGTATGGATATTTGATTGGTTCCGGCGGCTAACGTTGAGATTGCGGATTTCGGATTATGAGTACTTCAATCGCGGATATCACTACGCCTGATAAAACGGGCAAGCAACCTTTGCCGTGGGCCCTCAGGGCTCGTCAGATTGGCGCTATCTTTCGGCTCGAAATAGAGAAGAACTTTCTCGGGCGCCGATCGATCCTGATTTATCTGATAGCTTTGCTGCCAATTATCCCGCTGGCGATGCTCGCTCCGTTTACGCCGCCGGGTCGCGAATGGCAGGATTTCACGCAGTACAGCATGATCTTCGCCGTTTTCTACGGCGGGTTGATCCTGCGCACGGTTGTTTTCTTTGGCTGCGCCTGGATATTTATGAATCTCTTTCGTGGGGAGATTGTTGACCGCAGTTTACACTTTTACTTCTTGAGTCCGGTGCGCCGTGAGGTGCTGGTTGCCGGAAAGTATCTATCAGGTCTTGTTACTTCGGTCATTCTTTTTACAACAACGACCGTCGTTTCAATGCTCCTGCTTTACCTGCCTCACTTCCCTTCAGAGAGTTCGCGCTTCTTCCGTGACGGTCCCGGCCTGGGCCAACTGCTGACTTACGCGGGTGTCACAACCCTGGCGTGTATTGGCTATGGCGCGTTCTTTCTGGTTGTCGGTTTGTTTATTCGCAATCCAATCATCCCCGCGCTGGTGCTTTACGGTTGGGAGTGGCTGAACTTCCTCTTGCCGCCGCTCCTGAAAAAGGTCAGCGTAATCCACTATCTCCACTCGCTCACGCCGGTTCCAGTTTGGGAGGGACCATTCGCGGTTGTGGCCGAACCCACGCCAGCCTGGATTGCTGTGCCCAGCCTGATCATCGTGACGATCCTTGTCTTAGTTGCCGCCAGTTACCGCATCCGTCATATGGAAATTCGCTACGGCAGCGACTGAGGCAGCGTCACAGAAGGCACGACCAGGACTCTAAGAGTGCCCCTGATCACGAGAGTTGACCTGTAACGGACTGTGAGAATCAAACCACCCGCCAGGCAGGAATCTGCCGGGGCGGGTGGTTCTCTAAGGGAGCGTGTATGCCGAGCTTAGGCCCCGCTGTTCTTACTAGCCTTACGTCTCCGGCGAACGCTTGAAGCTATACCTGCTAAGCCTGAGCCGAGTAGCAGTATTGTCGCCGGCTCAGGGACAGGCTGCAAGAAGCCACGGATTTCACCACCTGGGAACTGAGTCGAATGAATGTTGAGGTAGGCTCTTCCCTGACTCATGCCAATGAACAGCGCCGCCTCGGCACTGGCCGCGGTGCCGCCATTAGCAGTGATAAAGGCCGGGTTCCAGCTGGCGGCCAAGGTCAGGTCGAAAGTGTTGTCCATACTCCCGCTCGTAACGCCGAGAGGAAAGCCAGCGAATGACGGAAGCTGTGTGGCGACTCCGGCGTTCCCGGCGCCGGGTACTGCGGTGGCGCTGTGGATGTGCGACGCGGTGGTGTTCGCGACGAGACCGCTGAAGCTCACCTGCACCCGCAGGGTGTGGGCCACGCTGTCATAGGTGACCGTCGTGAATCCGGATCCCGGCGACGCATTCGGCGGAGACTCGGCAGGTCCACTGAGGTTTGCGGTAAAAACGATCACATCGGCGTAAGAACTCTGGGTCGTGCCCAACATCACGATAGTGAGCACGGCTAAGATGAACAGACTTTTCACTGGTGCGTCTCCTTTGATGAGAACCCAGACCGGTCGAGGGTAGCCACCACCTGATTCGGAGTGTCAGTTGTTTGTAAGAGAGTTTGATTTGCGGCAAGCAACATGCCACGCGGACAGATGAGAGTTATCGTCAAGAATGCTCAAATAAATCTTAAACGAAAGATACAGAACGGCAGGTCTTGTCCCGAATTTGGACAAGAATTCTAGAATTTGGACGTAGGGCTAGATTTTTTGGGGATCTAATATCATCAAAAGATGGTTTCCGGCGCCCAGGCCGCAATTTCAGCTAGCTTTTAGGAATTCCTCGATTTGCTGTCATCGTTCGGCTTTCATCTGCTTCCTTGTTGATCTCGCGTTTCAGCCAGCTTTAAACAAGGTCCAGTCGAGCATGACACGTCTTGCGGGGAGTCGTGATGGCATCTCGTGCGACTGCCCGGATCCGGCAACTTGCAACCGCGAACTGCCGAACCCAGCTCATGACTATGTTGAACAAATCGTAATGCCTATTGGTTCTTGATCTCCCGCAGCAGCTCGTCGCGAAAATAGCCGGCCGGTATCGTGCCCTGTTTCATGAAAAGCAAGTGGAAGGCTTTTGGCGAGAAGCGGTCGCCTAAAAGGTTGGCAGCGTCCTTGCGCAGCGCAAAAATTTCGTCCTTGCCCAGTCGATAGGTGATGGCTTGAGTGGGCCATTTTGAATAACGAAAGATGGCGCGCTCCGACGATTGGCAGCTCGCCTGCTTGGCCTCAGACTTCGTCGCCGTAGCGTCGCTACATTTGCCTGGCAGAAAATCTACGATCTCCGAAAAAAGATCCACTGCCTCCGCGAAGCTCATGCGGTTTGTGTGAATGCCAGTATCGATGCGCACACGCAGATCTCGATAGAGCTTACCCTGAAGTTGATAGAGTCGTTCCTCAGGTGTGTAGAAGCCTTCCGGTGCTCCCGGTTGCGGTTCAGCCATCAGCGCCTCAGAGTAAAGCGCCCAGCCTTCGGCAGCCATAGAGTCTTCCCACATGGACGAAGAGTCTTCCACTGCGCCGGGCGTCAACCAGCGAACGCCGGCGATTTGGTCGCGATATTGAGTCATGACTTTGTAGTGCCAATCGTGTCCGGGAAAGCCTTCGTGGGCCGCAAGGTCAGCAAGCGCGGCGCGGTTGTTTGACTGAAGTGCAGCCTTATTGTTGTCAGTAGGTGTTACGTAGAAACGCCCCACGCCTGTGTTCTTAAACGGTGGCGCGGGATAATAAGCGGCGCCATCAATCGAAGCGCGCAGAGGTGGAGGGGTCTCCACTACTTCCAGCTTGTAGTCAGCCGGCACATCGAAGATTCCGGTCTTGCGCGCGTAATCAACCAAACGAAACGCCGTATCGCGGTACCACTGGACCATTTCTGCGTCTGACTTGGGATAGTCTTTTGAAAGCTCATCAAAGACCGCGCGTACGGCGGCAGGACCTTCCGCGGGTAAAGTCATCTTGTGTTTCTCGCCGATCTTACGTGCGAGATCAATCATTTCTTTCTGAGTGGCCTCGACAATCGGCATCGCTTCTTCATAAAGCTGGGCGGCCGTTTTGTTGACGCGCAGGTTGTTCTTAACTGCCCAATTGTATTCTTCTTCTCCCAGCGCATAGCGATCGGTACGAAACTCTGGTTTCAGACCTGAGGCATCTTTCTTCGTTGAGTCGTCGAAGAAGGTGCTGGCCACGAAGTCGCGCAAGCTACGATAAGCGACGGCCGCCTGCTTCGACGCGTCACGAATCTGCGAGAGTATCTGTTCGCGTTGAGGTCCAGACACCCTTTCTTCGGCTAACTTGGGTAACGTTTCTTCAAAATATTTGGCGTCTGCTGCGGAGGTCTCGATGCCGTTATGCAACAGCATCCGCCAGTCAGGCGTGTTGTGCGCTTTGATACCAGCACTGAGCTGCTCCTGCCCGACCTTAAGAAATCCGGGAATGGAGGCGACTCGCTTGCCAACCAATGTCCATTCCTCAGCAGTACCGTAGCTTTTATCTCCCGTTTGGGACATCCCCTGTAATTGCCAATCCACAGCACGAAACGGTTCATCGGTGTAGGTGTCAAGAGCGCGTTCCTGATAGCGACGAACCTGGTGCTGGTGTAACAAAAAAGCGATTTGTGCCAACGCAACATCGCGATTGATCCGCTGCGCCGCGGTAAGCGAGTCAGCACTAGTAGCTTGCAGCGACTGCTGCGTGCTTGTTAGCCATCGATCTTCTTCCTGCAAGGCGCTCGCTGAATGATCACGGAGACCGCCATCCACATCGCGCAGTTTTGGATCAAGGCCGGCGCCCCCCAGGTAGGTGTTCACCGTTGGATTGCGACGAAGGAACTCCACAACGTATTCGTCATGGAGTTTCTTGAAGGCCGGCCCGCCGTTTTGCTGATTGGTTGTAGTGATCGGTTGCTGTGTGCAACCACCCAGCAGAAGCGCAGAAATGGCACCAATTCGCACAATATTTTTCATGGTCGAGACCTTTCGATGAAGCTGCTAGAGGGATGGTTAAAGATAAACCGGTTGGCGTGATTCGGCAAATTCAGCCACATTGAGCCAGAAAAGCAAACTGCAGTGGCAAGGAAGTCAGTACCGTAACGCGGTAGCGTCGGGTCGATG
>JBOGOU010000379.1:0-9661 GCA_050748205.1 Pyrinomonadaceae bacterium
GCTTTCAATGGGCATGAGCCACGACTTCGAGGTAGCGATTGAAGAAGGCGCCACGATGTTGAGGATCGGAACCGCCATCTTTGGTGAAAGGTCTTCCGCTGCTTAAACGAGTTATCATGTAGACAAATATCTACGGAGAACCATGATCATTATCGGACGAATCTATTGGCTTATTAATTGGGCTGTAGTTGCCATCATTGTGGCGACGATTTTTGTGATCCTATTACGTCTGATTGCCAATCAGGCCGATCTAAATCCCTTCGGCTGGCCGTCAATCACGCTGCGTCGACTTACTGATCCACTGATAGGACCGGTAAGACGCGGATTGATGGGCTTTGGCGTGGATCCAAAATATGCCCCGCTCGTTACGATTCTCTTGACAATCTTATTGGGCTGGTTTGTGGTGCAGCTTGTTTCGAGCATTGCTAACACGATCGCCGGAGTGTTGGTCAGCGTGCAGGGTAATTTGCTGGTCCCGGTCATTGGTTATCTGCTTTACGGGCTACTGGCTTTTTATACTCTGCTTGTCTTCATCCGGATTGTCTTTTCCTGGGGGACCGTCAGCTATTCGAATCGCATCATGCGGTTTTTGATTAATACGACTGAGCCATTACTCGGGCCACTCCGGCGCATCGTCCCACCGGTCGGAAGGTTTGATATATCGCCTATCGTCGCTTTCATTATCTTGTGGTTGTTCCAGTCGGCCATCGCGGGAACGCTTTTGCGCGGTATGCGAATCGTGTTCTTTGGGTAGACTCTGGGGGTGGTGTACCAATTCAGTTTGGGTGACGTCGATGATCGAATTCTCGGAAGCGAACGGAACGTTGACATTCATGGTCCAAGTAGTGCCTGGCGCATCGCGAAGCGAGATTGTCGGTGAGCACAATGGCGCATTGCGCGTGCGAATCGCCGCTCCGCCTGTCGATGGCGCTGCTAACGAGGAACTGATTCGGATTCTCTCTCGCGCATTCAACCTACCTCGAAGCGCCTTTGAGATCACCGGCGGTCGCGCGGCAAAGTTAAAGCACCTGCGGGTAGCTGGCGCGGCAGGAAGCGACTTACAAAAGCTGGCGCCTCAAGGTTGAACAGCCTTCCGAGTGACAGGAAAAATTCAAGTCAGAAAATCTCACAGGTTAGGAAGGTGGGCTTGCCCCCGCTCAACTTTGATGAGCTTTCACTTCACAAGAAAATCAATAAGCTTGAAAGTTTTCCTGTAACCTTGAAGGCTGTTGCACCCTGAGCGAGGGCAAGCCCACCTTCCTAACCTGAAAAGTTCTCGGAGTCGAGTGATTTTCTTGTGAGCTTGAGTGCTGTTACTGAGACTCTCACAAACGACGGAAAACCCCCGCGTCGCCTTGGCCAGGCGTCGTCTGCTTGAACTTTACACTGCCTGGGATAAACCGGAGTCGCTCGCCAGGTATCGATGATGGGAGTCGGGAGTCAGAGAGTCGTGAGTCAAGAGTCGCTAAAACTACAGACTCCTGACTCTCGACTCCAGACTCACGACTTTCTTATGATATATTTCGCTACCTAAACAACCCACAGGCTAAAATCTTTGGAAGGATCCTCCAAATGTCCGGACACTCGAAGTGGCATAGTATTAAGCACAAGAAAGGCGCGCTCGATGCCAAGCGCGGCAAACTGTTTACAAAGTTCATCAAGGAAATAACCGTTGCGGCCCGCTCGGGCGGTGGTGACCCGGACGGCAATGCCCGTTTGCGCAAGGCCATTCTCGACGCCAAGGCCGGCAATATGCCCAACGATACAATCGAACGCGCGGTGCGACGCGGAACGGGCGAAGAAGAAGGGGTTCACTACGAAGAGATAACTTACGAAGGATATGGTCCGGGAGGCGTGGCGCTCCTGATCGAATCGATGACAGACAACCGCAACCGGACGGTGGCGGAGATACGCCATATCTTTTCCAAGAATGGTGGCAACCTGGCCGCGGCCGGAGCAGTGAATTGGATGTTTGAGAAGAAGGGATATATCGCGGTGGCCAAGAGTGCTAAATCCGAGGACGAGTTGTTTGAGATCGTGACCGACGCCGGCGCCGAAGACCTGCGCGACGACGAGGACAATTTCGAGATCATCACCGCCCCTGGCGACTTTGACCGTGTGCTGGAGGCTGTCAAGAAGTCGGGCGTAGAGCCTCAGGTGGCCGAGGTCGAAATGGTGGCCAAGGAATACAAGAAGTTAGAGGGAACTGAAGCCAGGCAAATGCTGAAGTTGATGGAAGCCCTCGAAGACCACGACGACGTGCAAAAAGTTTCTGCAAACTTCGACATAAGCGAAGCCGACATGGCGGCGGCATGAGAAACCAGGAGGCAGGAGGAGGCGGCAGGAGGCAGGAGTCAGAGCCACCACAGAATCAAAGAGCCCGCGAAGCGGCGACTGAAGGCGTTCGCTAACAAAACGATCCACGAAATAACACGAAGTAACACGAACAAGATTTTCGTGTTCGTTTGTGTGGTTTCGTGGATCCGTTGTTTACACCAAGCCAACGCTCAAAATACGTTCCTTCTCACCTGCCATCTCAAATGGTCAATGAAAAGTGTCAAATGACAAATGGAAAATGATATGAGCTTACCTATCAAACCGCCTTATCCGCCGATGGAAGCTTTGTTGGTGAACGAAATTCCGCGCGGCGAACAATGGGAGTATGAACCGAAGTGGGACGGATTTCGCTGTCTTGCATTTCGCGACGGACAGAAGGTCGAGTTGCAATCGAAATCGGGTCAGGCACTGTCTCGATATTTTCCAGAGATTGTCGAGGCTTTGCGCAAGCTCAAAGCTTCAAAGTTTGTTCTGGACGGTGAGCTGGTGATTCCCGTAAAGGGCGGACTGTCTTTTGACGATCTGCTACAGAGGATTCATCCAGCGGCGAGTCGGGTTGAGAAGTTGTCTCGGGAAACACCCGCGCACTTTATTGTCTTCGATCTCCTGGTTGACGAAGCCGGCAAGCAACTGGTCGAGGAACCGTTGCTGAAGCGCCGCCCCAGCTTGGAGAAGTTTGCCAAAAAATATTTGGCGAAGAATCCGAGCATCGAGCTTTCGCCGAAAACCGACAGCTTTGCGGCAGCGCAGAAGTGGCTTTCGTCCGCGGGCCTTAAGCTTGATGGAGTGATCGCCAAACGCCTCGATCTTCCTTACCGATCGGGTACGCGCGATGGCATGCAGAAGGTTAAGAAGTTACGCACGGCGGATTGCGTGGTGGGTGGATTTCGTTACGCCTCTAAGGGGAAAGTGATTGGATCATTACTCCTGGGCTTGTACGACGATGATGGGTTGCTCCATCACGTGGGATTCACTTCCAGCTTCAACGAGTCGGAGAAAAAGGAATTGACGAAGAAGCTGAAGCCATTAATAAAGCCACCGGGTTTCACCGGTAATGCTCCTGGGGGACCCAGCCGCTGGAGTACTAAGAGGACAGATGAGTGGGAGCCGCTCGAGACCAGGCTCGTGGCCGAAATTCAGTACGATCACTTCACTGGCGGGCGTTTTCGTCATGGAACCAGGTTCTTGCGCTGGCGGCCGGACAAGAAGCCGAAGCAATGTAGCTTCGATCAGTTGGGCCGATAGAGTAAGACGGTACCAAGCAGGCCTATCTGTCCTCTATTCTCCTTTCTCACCAGAAAATCACTCAGGTCTGAGAGTCTCACAGGTCAGGAAGGTGGGCTTGCCCCCGCTCAAGCTGGAGGATACTCCGGGTCACAGGAAACACTCAGACCTGAGTGATCTCTTCTGATGTGAAGGCTCACCAAAGTTGAGCGGGGGCAAGCCCACCTTCCTGACCTGCAAGGTTTTGTGACTTGGATGGTCTCCTTTCAAACCTGAAGGCTGTTCCAACTTGGAGTGATACTTTGATATGAATGCCCTTCCAACCTGCATTAGACGCTGCACGTTTACGATTCACGAGTGCACAGCACTAGCACAAATATGCGCCGCTGCGCGCCGTTCTAAGCTCAATAAAAGAGCACTGTCGTTCTGGTATGCGGGTTGACTAAGTAATTGTGGATAAGAAGATCAAGGGTAAAGGAACGGTGTATCGCACGATTCAAAGAGGTATCACGACCCCCTTGCCATTCGTGCAGAATTCCCCGTCTTGGGCAATGGATAGGAGGACAGCCGGCTCAGCTCATACAAGTCTTTTTGGTACCCGTGAATATTCGGCGATCGTCTTGGCGACGATCGCATCCTGCCTTGGATTCCTCTGTAGTATACTGCCCGGACCAGTGGGAAACTCGAAACCTATGCGCGTCCTAGGAATTGATCCAGGCAGCGAAACGACGGGCTGGGGCGTCATCGAAGGCGACCGGCGGCACTATCGCCTGCTGGAGTATGGGGCTATCAAAACTTCGCTCGGACTCAAGTTTCCCGCTCGGCTTTTGGAGATCTGCAAGGGAATCGAGGACGTGATAGCGCGCCATGATCCGCAAGCCTGCGCGATTGAAGACGGATTCCTTGCCACAAACGTCAAAGTTACTTTGAAACTAGGTCAAGTGCGCGGTGTTGCGATGCTTGTAGCGGAACGGGCTGCGTTGGAAATCTACGAATACTCACCTCGTCGCGTTAAGCAAACTGTTGTCGGTTACGGCAACGCTGAGAAGTGTCAGGTGCAAGAGATGGTTCGTCTGCTGCTTTCGCTCAAGAGTGTGCCTGAGCCGCACGACGCAGCCGACGCACTAGCGGTTGCTATTTGCCATTTTCATCATGCCGGCTTAGCTCAACGTATTGTCGCCTCCGAAGCGGGAGTGAAGCTCAGAACATTGTAGGGCGAACCAGTTTTGATCGGCCCGGCTTGCGGATCCTAACGCTTCGCGAGTCGAAGTCCTCTAATCAACCTCATCTTGCTAAGGAGGCAGGGCAGTGAACACTATTTCCTCACACCTCACAGTCCTCTTGATTACCTTAATTTCATCGCTTTTGATAGGAATGGTTGCTGGTCAGGTAAACGGACAGAGACGTCTCTCACCTTTGCCTGGACGCGGGGCCGTTGTCGTTGACGAAAGGCTATCGGTGTTAAGGGCTTCGCCCGATACGTCCGGCAAACTCTTGCGGAGAATCGGAAGAGGCAGGCCGGTGGCTATCCGAGCACAAAGCCGTAGCCGGGATGGAATACTCTTCTATCGCGTAGCTGTCACCAGGCGCACCGGTGGTTGGATCCAACGAGATGCGGTGGTTTCCGTGCGGCAGCCGGGCGAAGATCAAAGACTGATGCGCCTTATTAAGGGTTCGGAAGATTTCGATCTCATCGCCCGCGGTCGAATCTTTCTGGATACGTTTCCACACTCTCCCTTACGTCCCGCAGTCTTATTGCTCTTTGGTCTGGAAGCTGAGAAAGCTGCTGAAAGGCTTTCACGCGACGCGCTGCGAAGATTAGACGAGGAGGAAATGAACGCCGGTGGTGCTCCCACCTTTTCCTATTTTCTCAACTATAACGGGCTCGATCGCTATAACCGCCAAGGAGTCAGGTTTGTTTTCGATCGCGCGCAAAAACGCTTTTACTACGAGGGGGCTGCCTGGCGTGAATTGATTCGCCGCCACCCACGGAGTCTGGAAGCGACGGAAGCTCGCAAGCGCCTTCGAGGATGAATCAAAAGAATGAATCCACAGATTACGCAGATTACGCAGAAAGTAATTAGAACTTTGTACTTAGTGAACTTTGATCTTTGTTCGGGTTGCACTCCTTGAACGGTGTCTTCGAGGCTTAAACTCCAAAGACCTAAGGCCCAAGGCCGAAGATCAAAGCACAAAGGACAAAGTTCAAAGTTCAAAGTCCCTGCTGTGTAATCCGCCTAATCTGTGGATTCTTCCGGGCCTTGCTAGTTCTCGCGTTTGTTTCATAAACTCCCGTCGTTCAAAGCTCAGCGAAAGGTAATCATATGACTGCAACGACCAGGGCGAGGATTTCCTTAGCACTGTCGCTTCTCCTGATCTTGGCTGCGCCGGGTTGCCGGCGCCGCTTTCAGGAACGGCGTACTGATTCGGAGTCAACGAAAACCAGGGATTGGCCGACCTATGTGAACGAGTTTCTCGAGTCATACTTTGCAGCACATCCTGACTTTGCAGTGCGTTCAGGACGTCATGAGTTTGACGGCAAACTGCCAGACTTGAGCGCTGAGGGAATCAAAAAAGAAATTCAGCGTCTGCGGGCGGAGAAAGCCCGAGTCAGCAGGTTTGAGGATGAAGACCTACCGGAACGTCAGGAATTTGAACGCAAGTATGTAATGTCCGTTATAGACGCCGACCTGTTTTGGCTGGAGTCGGCGGAATGGCCTTATCGTAATCCGCAATTCTACGCAGACGTCGTCGATCCAGACGTGTACGTCTCGCGCGAATATGCACCGCTCGATCAGCGCCTGCGCGCATACACCAATTACGCGAAATCGATTCCGACTGCCCTCGAACAAATCCGCGCCAACTTGCGCACACCTTTGCCTAAAACCTACGTGCAGATAGGTCATATTACATTTGGAGGTCTCGTTTCCTTCTATCAGAAGAACGTGCCTGCGATTTTTGCCTCCGTCAAAGATGAACAACTACAGAAGGACTTCAGCAATGCAAACGCCGGCGCTATCAAGGCGATGAAAGAACTGGACGAATGGTTCCAATCGCAGCAGTCGACGGCCACAGACAACTTTGCTCTTGGCGCGGAGAAATTCAGCGAAATGTTGCGTGCCACCGAACGAGTCGAAATAAGATTGGATGAACTGGAGGGAGTCGCCAGACGCGATCTGGATCGCAATCAAGCATCGTTGAAGGAAGCCTGCTCGAAGTATGCTCCTGATCAATCAGTTTCGGCTTGCGTCGCTAAGGCAGAAGCCAACAAACCGACGGGCGGACCCGTAGAGCAGGCTCGCAAACAACTCACCCAGCTCAAGACTTTCATTGCCGAAAAGAACATCGTCAGCATTCCGGGAACTGAAGAAGCACGAGTTGCGGAAGCGCCGGCATACCGCCGTTGGAATTTCGCGTACATAAACATTCCGGGACCTTATGAGAAGGGGCTGCCGTCAACTTATTACATTGCACCTCCTGATCCATCGTGGTCGCAACAGGAAAAGGATGCCTACATTCCCGGACGTGCGAACCTGCTTTTTACCTCGGTGCATGAAGTTTGGCCGGGACACTTTCTCCAGTTTCTTCACGCCAATCGCTCTCCATCAAAGTTTGGCCAGGTGTTTGTAGGTTATGCGTTTGCCGAAGGCTGGGCGCATTACGCTGAAGAGATGATGTGGGACGCCGGCCTGGGAGACGGCGATCCGGAAACTCATATCGGGCAACTTCTAAATGCAACGCTGCGCAACGTTCGCTTTCTCTCCGCAATCGGGATGCATACGGGTACGATGACCGTGGCTGAATCCGAGCGCATGTTTCGCGAGCAGGGGTTTCAGAATTCAGGAACGGCGCGACAGCAGGCTGCTCGGGGCACATTTGATCCCGCATACCTCAACTACACTATGGGCAAGTTGATGATTAAGAAACTACGTGAAGACTGGACAGCTTCACGGGGTGGAAAGGAAGCCTGGCAGAAGTTTCATGACGAGTTTCTGCAATACGGCGGCCCGCCCATTCCACTTGTCCGGCAGGCAATGCTAGGGAAGGATCGGGGATCTCTGTTTTAGGGTTCGGGTTTTGGCTAGCACAGGTTATCATTTTCCGTTTGTCATTTGACATTTTTCATTGACCATTTGAGGTGCTTCGCCCGTACCAAGAATCGCGCTACTGTGTTAGGAATGACCAGTGACAAGTGGAGCAAGTCAGTACGACTTCGAGTAGTGGCCTAAGTTGTTATGAGATCTCGGTGTCCTCTGACACGGAGACCACGGGAGAAATTGAAATTAGGCCACTAGTGCGCCAAGTAAAGCTTGGTGTTTCTGACTGGGTGAAAGTCCCAGTCGAGTAAGGACTAACCAACCGCTCGTACCGAGTGTTGCAGCCGTAAGGAGGAGAAGTCAAAAGCCGAACGAAACGGTTGAAGCGTACACAGGGAATCACGTAGGCCGTAAGAGAGACCGCAGTCTCTGAAGCTTGATACAGCCTCGTCAATAATAATAAAGCAGATGGCGATGGTTTTAGTGTTCCAGAAGCCGAAACAGAGCAACCGCTAGAGGTGAGGTTGCCGAGGGTCTGCCGGGGTCGGGCAAGAGCGTGGCATGTGTGAAGAGAAACACCAGAGAACTTGGGAGACCCAGTTGGTTCCTGCGCGGGCAGGTAGGTAAAGCCGACCAAAAGCAGGTGAGCCGAAGACCAGCTGGGGGTCAGAGCAGCTCATAGTACTCAGGGAACGGGAGAGCCGTTCACAGGGGGAAGGGGCTGCCGTGAATACACAGCCAACAAAGGAAACACTGACCGAGCATGAAGGAACGGACGACAGTGCAAACCTCCCTGTTGGGGATAGCGAAGAAGGCCAAGGCGGATAAGCGATACCGGTTTCGCAACCTCTACAGAGAACTCAACGAGGAGTTGCTGCGGGATAGTTGGCGGCTGATTCGGAAAGATGCGGCATTAGGCGTCGACCGAGTGAGTGCCAGCGAATACGAAGCAAACCTGGAAGAGAACATCCACCAACTGGTGGAGCGATTGAAGCGGAAGAGTTACCGGGCCAGATTGGTAAGGCGGCAATACATTCCCAAGGGCGAGGGGCGAATGCGCCCGCTGGGAATACCAGCCACGGAAGACAAGCTGCTGCAATTGGCAGTGAAGCGACTGCTGGAAGCAATCTATGAGCAGGATTTTCTGCCGTGCAGTTATGGGTATCGACCACGAGTGGGAGCGCTGGAGGCAGTGGACCAGCTAACGGAGAAGCTGCAGTTTGGCGGCTATCACCACGTGGTAGAAGCGGACATCAAAGGCTTCTTCGACAACCTCTCGCATGAATGGTTAATGCGGATGTTGGCGGAGCGGATAGATGACCAGGCGATCCTACGCTTGATAAAGAAGTGGTTGAAAGCCGGAGTGCTGGACACCGACGGTAAGGTGCTAAGACCGGAGGGAGGAACGCCGCAGGGCGGCAGCATCTCTCCGCTACTGGCCAATGTGTACCTGCACTATGCCCTTGATTTGTGGTTCGAGAGAGTGTTCCAGCGTAACTGTAGAGGGGCCGCTTTCCTGCACCGATACGCAGACGATTTTGTGTGCGGCTTTGGACGGGAAGAAGAGGCGCAGCGTTTCTACAGGGAGCTGGCAGAACGTTTGCGGAAGTTCGGACTGGAACTGGCGGCGGAAAAGACACGGGTGCTACCGTTTAGTCGCTACCGTCGCGGAGAGACCAGCTTCGACTTCCTGGGTTTCGAATTTCGTTGGGGCACCGACCGCAAAGGACAAGCACGTCTGCAGCGGCGCACCTCGCGAAAGAAGTTTCGCAACTCAGTCAAACGGGCAGCCGCATGGTGTAAGCAGAATCGCCATCTTCGGGTGGGGGAACAGTTCGAGCGACTGAATGCCAAGCTGCGTGGTTACTACAACTACTACGGAGTGCGCGGCAACTATGCCAGCTTGAACGAGTTCTTCCAGCAGATGCAACGGTTGCATCTAAAGTGGCTGAATCGGCGCAGCCAGCGTCAGAGTTACAACTGGGCTGGCTATCGTACTTTGCTTCAGCACTTCGCGCTCGCCCGACCATGCATTGTGGGGCGTCCGCGATCCAGTTTGGTCG
>JBOGOU010000380.1:0-8045 GCA_050748205.1 Pyrinomonadaceae bacterium
GCAGAGTCGTTATCATTCGCCCTCGTCACCGAATTCATCGTCCGTTTGGTTTTGGATACCGAAACCGGTGGGATCCCTACGGTTACAACCGCTGGGGCTACGATCCGTGGTCGCCTTACGGCAGTCGTTACAGCCAGTACGTCTTTGATAACAGTGAAAAGGCTGTGAAGCAGGGCTACAAGGATGGTTTCAAGACTGGAAAGGACGATGGCAAGAAGTCGAAGAGCTACAATCCAGAGCAGACTGCGATGTTACTTACTCATTTGCGGAACCGCGAGCGGTAGCGACCGGAGGCTAGCACTCAGCACAACAGCAACGCTCAACCACGGAACCATTTGCGGTAGCCAATGGATCCGCCACTCAACGCGAAGAGCACCGCTCAATTACGGAACCGCGAGCGGTAGCGACCGGATGCTAGCACCCAACACAACAGCAACCGCTCAACCACGGAACCATTTGCGGTAGCCAATGGATCCGCCACTCAACGCGAAGAGCCCGCTCCAATACGGATCCGGGAGCAGTAGCCAGCGGATGCGAACTTCAAGTAACAATGTGTCCTAAACTGGCGCCGTCAACGTCACATTACGACCCCAATCATGATTCGTCGCGTGCGGTGCTATAGCATGCGTGTTGTACGATCAGGACAATCTCACCAGGATTGAGCGTGGCATCCGCTCGCTACCGCTCGCGGTGCCGTAATTGAGCGGTGCTCCTCGAGTTGAGTGCTCGCATCCGGTCGCTACCGCTCGCGGTTCCGTATTGGAGTGTGTCTCTTCAAGTTGAGTGCTAGGATCCATTGGCTACCGCAAATGGTTCGGTGGATCTCAAACTTCAGATCCCAAAACCGTTCGTGTGGTGCGCGTGGATCGATCGTTCTCGCCAAGCCAACAATCAAAACAGCAACGTCAACCCAACTTGGCAATCCAATTGACATGTCCGTCACGTAGATTGCATTGATCAGTTTTTCCAGTAAGATACGTGAGGTCTTCATATGAACCGACGTTCCTTTATTTCGTCTGGGATTGCCGTTGGGGCGTTCGCAGCGCTTTCCAGATTACCGAAGGCATCAGCAGCTTTTATTCCAGCGGGCGCTGGAAGGACCCAGACTACTTCTTCGTCCAGCAAGGGCGATTCAAAGCGAATCAAGAAAATGACCAAAACAGATGCAGAGTGGAAACGCATTCTCACTCCTGAGCAATATGACGTGACACGACAGAAGGGGACCGAGAGGCCTTACTCGAGTCCGCTCACTGACAATCACGAGGCAGGCGTATTTAAGTGCGTTGGCTGCGAGCTTCCGCTGTTTAGCTCAAAGGCAAAGTTTGACTCGGGCACTGGCTGGCCGAGTTTCTGGGAACCCATTGCCAAGCAGAACGTGCGTGAAGAGATCGATGACAGCCTGTCGGAGGTCCGCACGGAAGTACTCTGTGCACGATGTGACGCTCATCTGGGACACGTCTTCAACGATGGGCCGCGACCAACGGGACTGCGGTACTGTATGAATGGTGTAGCTCTCAAATTCATGAAGGGTTGAGGCTTCCCAAGCGATCGGCGTTCCTGAGTGGTTTTCTAGTATGAGAGTTGGCTTGTGGGAGACAAGCGATCCACGCTCACCTCACGAAATAAACGTTTTGAGATCTGAAATTTGAGATCTCAGATCCCAAAATGTGATTTTTCCGAACAACTGAGCCTGCCTTGACGTAGTTCCCGTTGGCAAAGCGGAATCTTGACTGCCCCAGCATTGCGACGGGCGGCTTTTAGGCGGTGGTCGAGGGTCCGTCCCCGCTTTCCTAATGGGCTTAACGGCTGGATAATACTCACGGAGTGAATTGCTAATGTATTGTCCCCAATGCGGCACTGAATCTACTTCTGGTCAAGGCTATTGTCGTTTGTGCGGCGCCAACATCAAGGTGATTGGGAAAGCAGTATCGCTCAGCGAGGCAATTGCCCGCAGCGATCGCGGCCCCCTCCCGAAGATCAAGGAGATGATGAAGAGTCTCAAGATCGAGCACGTCACGGAAGAGGTCTCACGAGCGCTTGATCAAATGAACAAGGAAATCGTGCGCAGCTCTGACGAGGCCCCCTGCCCCAAAACGAAATGGCTTAGAAGAAGAGAGAAGACGGCGGCGGAGCGGCGCGAGAATCATATTGTCAAGGGCACGATTTCACTCTTTTCCGGTGCGGGTCTAACAATTTTTCTCTACTATCTTACAGGCGCGCTGGTGCTCAAGTTACCGCAACACATTGTCGCGGATATACCGTTTGAGATAGAGCCTGTGGTCCGAGTTCTGTGGCTTTTTGGTTTGATTCCTGCGCTATCTGGTTTGGGTCGGATTATCGCCGGACTCACAATCAGTACTCGCGATCCAGCGGAGTTGCTTGAACGAGCGCCGCAAGTTGCGGAACGACCCCCGCTGATCCTGGAAAGCGAGCGCGAACCCGAGCGCGGGCTCTATGCACCACCTGCGAGCGTGACCGAACGTACAACAAACATTCTTCATCAAGCAGTTTCGGGACGAGGGACGAGTGAAATTGAGCACTGATCCACGCTTACCTCGCCGCTAAGGGCCCTTACAATCAACCACCAGGATGGCCGCATCTAGTCTCCCTAATCCTCCTACGGGAAAGCCCGAAAAAGAACGCTCTTCATCATTCGCCGCTCTTCACCATCGGGATTTCCGACTCCTTTGGCTGGGGCAGATCGTTTCCGTAACGGGATCTCAAATGCAATCGGTGGCCATCCACTGGCACGTTTACATTCTGACCAAGTCAGCTTTTGCGCTGGGTATGGTTGGGTTCTTCAGGGGCCTGCCTATTATTTTGTGTTCGCTGGCAGGAGGCGTCGTGGCCGATGCGTTTGATCGGCGGCGACTGATGATTGCGACGCAATCAGTGATGCTGGCAAGTTCTGTTTTGCTCACCCTGGCAACGCTCGGCGGCCTTACGAGTGTGTGGCCAATTTACCTTCTTACCGGCGTTGCTTCGGCTGCAACAGCCTTCGATATACGGCTCGCCAGGCGCTCATACCAGCGCTCGTGCCGGCAAGGGACTTTCCCAACGCTGTCAGCCTTGGTTTGCTGGTCTTCAATGTTGCGATGATTGCCGGACCCGCGATGGGCGGATTTCTTCTGGCAAGCAATGGTCCGGCGCTGGTCTACGGCGTAAATGCTATCTCGTTTCTCACAATCATTTTTGCTCTGGTTGCAATGCGCACGAGCGGCCGCCCAACGCTTGAAGGTAAAACAAGAAACGCTCTGAGCCTTTCCGCACTGACGGATGGATTGCGTTTCGTCTGGCGCACGCCAATCATTGTGCAGACGATGACCCTGGATTTTGTGGCTACATTTTTTGCGTCGGCAACAGCGCTCTTGCCGATTTTTGCGCAAGAGATCCTCAAAGTAGGAGCCCAGGGCCTTGGGATGCTGGCAGCCGCTCCGGCAATAGGATCGGTGTTGACTGCGCTGGTTTTGGCCCGTATGGGCAGTTTTCAGAAGCAGGGAAAACTCGTAATTGGTTCAGTAGCAGTTTTCGGTATCGCGACAGTGGCTTTCGGGTTTTCCAAGGTTTTTTGGTTTTCGTTGCTTATGCTTGCGGTCGCCGGCGCCGCTGACACGGTCAGCACGGTGTTGCGGCAAACCATTCGCCAACTGGCAACGCCGCACGAACTGCGTGGACGCATGACATCCATCAACATGATTTTTTTCATGGGTGGCCCGCAGCTCGGCGAAGTGGAAGCAGGTCTTATCGCGACCCTAATCGGGGCTCCCCTGGCAGTCGTAACAGGAGGCCTCGGCTCATTGCTAGCCGCCGCGGTTGCCGTGGTGAAAGGGAAGTCTTTGATGAACTATGAAAAGGAGAGCACAGAACGAGTTCTCGGCCTTGAGGGATAATTTCAGTATTCGCGCTTCGCGCTCATTGCGGACGAGACGTCTGATGGTCCCAGTGAAGAGCTTGAAGCGTCCTGGACACGCAGCCCTTAAACGCGCGGGCATTCAACCGGCCCGAATTTGTGACAGGCTCTGTACTGGGCCCGCGGACGTCTCGTCCGCTTGGCACCCTCAGACGAACCTTTGTTGGAGATCAGGTGTTAGATTCTGCCAGGTTCGCGATGGCTGTGATCAGCTCATTCAGCTCGACCGGCTTCGGGACAAACATATTGAATCCCGCGGAGAGCGCATTTGCACGATCCTCAACGCGTACAGACGCTGTCAATGCCAGGGCCGGGGTTGGCTTGCCGGATTCCGCAGCTCTTATCTTTTGGATGAGTGAGTAACCATCTTCAGCCGGCATCGCCAGATCAGAAACGATGACGTCGGGTTTGTACCACTCAAGCGCTGCGAGCGCTTCAGCAGCGGAGGCCGCAGTCTGTACTGTCGCGCGGTGTTCGCTGAGCATCGTACTGAGTATCTGCAGGCTGTCTTGATCGTCATCAACCAGCAGGACGCACACGTTGTCGAGCCGCGGAAGTGTTTTGACTAGCTCCTGCGGGCTGGCAATGGGCCAAACGCTACTCGTTACTCCCGTGCCGCTTGTCGTTTGTTTCTGAACGGTCGCAAGGGGCAGCCTGATAGTGAATGTGGCGCCACTTCCCATTCCGTCGCTTTCGGCTTGAACGGTGCCGCCATGCAGCTCCACGAGGTGACGTACGATTGCGAGACCAAGCCCCAGGCCTCCATGCGTGCGCGTCGTAGTGGAATCAGCTTGTCGGAAGCGGTCAAAAATGAAAGGAAGGAACTCGGAGCTTATTCCCTGGCCCGTGTCGCTCACCCGGATCTGCACGTAGCAGTCTGCTCGTTCTACTTTGACTTCAACTCGACCGCCGGAGGGAGTGAACTTTATGGCATTGGCGAGCAGGTTCCAGACGACCTGTTGCAGGCGGCTGGAGTCTCCCAATGTGTGGCGTGCTGACGGATCGAGCGTCACTTCGAGCTGTAGGTTCTTTGAGTCAGCTGCTAATTGCACGGAATCAATAGCCGCATTTATGACCGAGGCCACATCAACCGGGCCCATGTTCAGTCGCAGCTTACCGGTGATGACGCGCGATACGTCCAGAATATCTTCGATCAGTTGGGCCTGCGACTTTGCATTGCGGTCGATGGTTTCCAACGCGCGCGTCACAGTTGTCTGATCAAGCCGGCCATTCCTAAGCATGTGAGACCATCCGATGATGGCATTGAGCGGCGTTCGCAATTCATGAGAGACGGTCGCCAAAAACTCATCCTTCATCCGATTTGCGGTCTCGGCTTCAGCGCGTGCCAACTGCTCCCTGAGAAGAGAAGCGCGCAGTCGCTCTTCGGCGTTTTGCCGTTCGGCGATTTCTGCTTCAAGCGATCGCGCTTTTTGTTGCAGTTGAATAATGACTCGCAGGCGGTCGTCCTTGCTCGCCAGATCTGCGTAGCTCTCTGCGGGGATGACTCGAGAGTGGGCAGAACAAACGCCACTGAGAGGATCAGCGAACTTCTCCCCGCCAAATGCATTCATCGGGTAAGCGCAGAAAAGTGAAAACGAGTGGGTTTGCTTGAGATTGTTCCAGAGCTCTTCCAACCTAATGGCAGCTGTGTAATTGCCTTCAGCCCACAGCAGCGCGACCATCTCTCCAAAGGCTCTCACGTGGGAACGCCCATCTGTCGCGCTCGCGATTAGTCCACCAATCACTTCGGAAAATCGCCCGGGCTCAGGCGATCCATTCACCATAAACTTCGACAAGGTGTCAGCGGCATCAAGAGACACATACTGGCGACGTGATCTGGCGGCGTCTATGTCCAGCCCGTTTGTTAACAATAGTTCGTCAAGACCGTCGCGGTGCGGCTTGGTAGCGACAACCAGAGCCGCATCTCCGGAATTAATAGCCGCGCCAACGAAGCCGCTCAACGAGTTGAGGAGAAATCCATCTCCCTCATAAAACTGCACGAAGTGTTCCGCAGGACTCATTTCGCTCCAGTCAGTACGTGGTGCGACATTCGGCATAGCGGGGTCTTCATGCAATTCCCGCCGATCTTTGACTCTGACTTCGTTCAAGAAAACCTCCGGATTAACTGTTTCGTCACCGCACAAGGAGATCGCCGCAGTAATCTTACCATTTCGCGCTCTGGGTTTAGATGGACTTAGGCCCTGAGCGCGGTGCGAATTTATGGTATTTCTGTGTCTGTGCGGAATGAGAGTTCTAGTGGCTGCAACGCCACAGGTACACGGCGCCAGTACCTGGTGCGGCTCCCGACACGGGTTTTCGTCTCCCTCTGTGGTATACTGTCGTCTGTAAGTGATTGACTGTTCTTTAGAAACCTACTCTCGACATCAGGATTAGCGCGAAACGCTCCCCTTCCTTGTGCCGTCTGTTGTTTTTGCAAACGCTGACTAGTGCAAGAGGTCCTGGTGCCAGCCGGACATTACCTTTACAAGTCGATTTGCATCAGGCAGCAGAGGAGTTCGCTGCGAGGGAGCAGTGTGGTCTTCGGAAGCCAAGTGTGCTGATTTGACTGAAATGTCGTGGCGCTAGGAGCACCGGCACTGTTTTTATTGCTCAGGCTCTTTTAGTAACGCCAGAGAAGACAATGAGTGCCCCGGGCGGCTCATTAATGATTGTTCACTGAAGGGTTCTAAAACTTATGGTTGTAGCTAGCAAATTTACAAGAAATGACTTTAGTGATGTAGCCGGCGAAGGCGACTGGCCGGGAATCGATTCAAGGTTTCGACTCATTGTCGTAGCCGGATTGCGAACTAAGCAACTGCTGCATGGCTCGCACCCGCGGATCGAGACCGACCCGCTAAGACGGAGAAATACGACAATTGCCCTAGAAGAAGTAAAACGCGGATTGGTGCGTTTCAAGGTGCCGGAAATGAAGCCGAACGGTGGCGACTACGATCGGCCTCTTACTGGAAAATCACAAGCCGCATCATAAAGCAAACGTAGGGAAAGTTCCCGGGATCCCGAACTACCATGAACGGATTACGAGTCTACATCAGACCCAATGTCGCAGACCCATCTGGCGGACCACGAGTCTTCTACAGCCGTCGTGGAAACGGCCCATATTATCGCTGGCTCTATGAGGACACGGTCGGACAATGGCGTGTGTCGCGTGTAATCGCGGCAGACTTTACTTCACAGTCACTAGCTATGGCGAGTTGGAAAACTGTGCCGCTCTCATTGCAATCCAAGTTGGGTGAACACTACCTCGAATAGATTGAGGAAAATAGGAAATGGTAAATGCCAAGCAAAGGGGTGGGGGCGAGCAGCGCTAGAAGGTATGCCAATAATCCGGGGAGCGAAGGAAGATAATTCTTGGTTACTCAGTCTACTAATCTCATCGAACAAACCTCACATAAGTTTTCTCAACTGAACTGGACTCACAGTTTCCTGGTCGTTAGCTTACACTTCTGCGGGCTGCTCGGCTTGTGGTTTTGGCCTCGTCCGGTTGACCTGGTTCTATTTCTTGGCCTCTATCTCTCGACAACCTTCGCTATCGGCATTGGCTACCACCGCCTGCTCACGCATCGCGGCTTCGTCTCGCCGCGGTGGTTGCGCCGCGCTCTTGCGTGGATGGGGGCAGCGGCGTTGCAGGGCGGACCTGCGCGTTGGGCGGCAATCCATCGTCGTCATCATCAAATGGCGGACAAGCACGGAGATCCGCATTCGCCGCTCATGGGATTTCTCCACGCGCACGTTGGATGGGTAATGAAACGCGACGCCCGAGAGGGAAGCGATTACCGGGAGATTGTGCCTGATGTTGACGGCGATGATCCTTGGTTGCGATTGTTGGACTACAAGATCTTGTTTGTCCTACCCTGGTTGCTTACGGCGTCACTTTGCTACGCAATTGCCGGGTGGCGCGGAGTGTTGTGGGGGACAGTGCTTAGAACCATAACCTTGTGGCATCTGACCTGGTGCATCAACAGCGTCTGTCATGTGATAGGAAAGCGTCCCACGCCGACTCGCGATGAAAGCCGCAATGTGTGGTGGCTCGGCCTTTTGACGCTTGGAGAGGGATGGCACAATAACCATCACGCCCGGCCCGCCGCGGCTGTCCACGGGTGGCGCTGGTATGAGG
>JBOGOU010000381.1:0-27043 GCA_050748205.1 Pyrinomonadaceae bacterium
AGCAAGGAGACTACAATTGCCTGCATCAGGATGGTTATGGAGAGATTGCCTTCCCGTTGCAAGCAGCTTGTGTGTTGAGCCAACACAAGCGTGATTACACGGGCGGAGAGTTTCTGCTTAGCGAACAAAGACCGCGTGCGCAAACTCGCGGCGAAGCCATTACGATTGAGCAGGGAGCGTTCATTATCTTTCCCAATCGCTATCGTCCAGTGCTCGGCTCACGAGGGGACTACCGTGTGAATATGCGTCACGGGGTCAGCCGCATCAGATCAGGCATGCGATACTGTCTGGGAATTATCTTCCACGATGCCAAATGATCGGGTCGCAAATGTCCGACATGCTTCAGCTTGTCGTCAAGATTGGGGGAATGTCAAGTGCGACATTACCGGTAATATCATTGCTTGAGCGTTGCCAATCTCGCCGACATGCTTCAGCTTGTCGTCAAGATTGGGGACTCTCAATGTGCGACATTACCAGTAATATCATTGCTTGAGCGTTGCCAATCTCGACCACAAGCTGAAGCATGTCGGACATTTGGTTTGCCGTTCTTTCAAGCTTTCGTAGTTGCGGGATGTTGACGACAAGCTGAAGGTGCGCCAAATCTGAAGTATTTGCGGGTTGTCTTTCGACGCGTAGCGTCCGGCTAAACTCAGACAGACGCTACGCGTCGAAATTATGCCCCTTCGCCCTCAGTAAAGTTCTTGAGTAAACGCGCCCGAGAAGGGTGTCGCAGTTTCCTGAGCGCCTTGGCCTCTATTTGGCGGATGCGTTCGCGTGTGACATTGAAATCGTGCCCAACCTCCTCCAATGTGCGTTCCTCCCCATTAGCGTCGAGCCCGAAGCGCCAGCGAATTACTTTCTCTTCGCGGGGGCTTAAAGTCTGAAGCAAATCACTCGCAATCTCACGCAAATTAGACGTGGTTACCTGTCGAGCGGGACTCACGGTTGACTTGTCTTCTATTAGATCTCCGAGCTGCGAATCACCGTCTTCGCCAATTGGTGTCTCTAACGAGACCGGTTGCTGCATAAGCTTCAGCGCCTTGCCTACCTTCTCAACGGAACTGGCCATCTTTCTGGCGATCTCTTCTGTTGTTGGTTCGCGCCCGATCTCGCGGACTAACTCACGGGAGACGTTCTTGACCTTATTAATGACCTCAATCATGTGGACCGGAACGCGAATCGTGCGAGCCTGATCCGCAATCGCCCGCGTGATGGCCTGGCGAATCCACCAGGTGGCGTAGGTGGAGAACTTATAGCCGCGCCTCCAGTCAAACTTATCCACGCCTTTCATGAGGCCGAGGTTACCCTCCTGTATCAGGTCAAGGAAGTGCAGGCCCCGATTCTGATATTTCTTGGCAATTGAGACGACCAGTCGCAAGTTCGCTTCAGTCAGCTCGTGTTTGGCCTGTGCGGCCTGGGCCTCCCCTGTGACAATCATCTGATGCGAGCGCTTGATCTCCACAACTGAGACATGATGTTCAGCCTCGATCTCTTTGAGACGACGCTTTGCCGCGGCAATGTGCCGATTAAACTCCTTTTTGTCATTGGCCTTCAGGCGTTTGCCGCCAAGTTTCTCGGTGTAATTTGCAATCTGACGCTCATACGTTCGGGCGTCCCGGGAAACGGCGCTAATCGCATCGACGAGACGTTGCTGAGCTGCTTCTTTCAACCGCAGACTGCCGATCTTGTGCGATATTTCAAGACGGGTTCTCGCTAGCTTATATTTCAGCTTGAGCAGCTTCTTAGAGCCTCTGCCCCGTGTGAGCCTCTGCTCGGCTCGGAACTGCTCGAGCTGCTTGAGCCCCTTTGCGTAGAGCTTGCGAACATCTTGAATGCCCTCAAGTGTCCAATCGAGATATTCTTCCGAGTCTTCCTCCTGCTCTTCCATCTCCATCTGATCTGAGAAAGCGACAATGTCGCGTATGCGAAGGGTGCCGGCACTTAGCTCTTCGCCCATTTTCAAGAGCTCAACCAGAGCAATGGGAGACCGAGTAATCGCTTTCCGCGCGCGTTTTTGTCCCCATTCAATCCTTTTGGCAATCGCCACTTCCTGCTCGCGGGTCAGAAGCGCGACGAGAGCCATTTCGCGCATGTAAACCCGTATCGGATCCGACGTTTTGTCAGGCTCACCAGCTGAAAGGTCCAGTTCTGCCTCCTCATCTTCATCCGGCGCGATCGAGGATGAGACGTCCTCAACCAACAGCTCTTCACTTTCCGTACCTTCGAGTGTTGAGATCTCAAGGCCCTGCAAAACCTCGTCTAAGTTCTCAAGCGAGATAGCATCACCCAAGAGCTCTTCATGAGAGTCTGGAAACTCAACCTGTAACGAATCCGTCAAATCAACCCGACCTTGATCTCTGCTAAGTCTTGTCAATTAAGCACCTTCCTTCCGTGCGTTTCGTCAAATCATAGAACTTGTTGCCTGGCAACCTCAGTAACCGAGTTCCCTGCCCTACTTATTTGCTTGATTCCGAGACTCCTCAGGAACTACCTCCAGGACCAACTTGTCAGTCCGCCGTATCACAACCAGAGAGGATTTTTGTCCAATTAACTTCTCCGTTAGGAGTTTATGGAGATCATCGATGCCGGCAATCGCGTGGCCTTCAAACCCAACAATGATGTCGCCTGGCAGAACGCCGGCTTTCTTTGCCGGACTATCGCCCTCGTAGGAAACCACCAGAATCCCGCTCTCAACCGGTAAGTTGTAATAGCGCACAATGCGGCGCGGGATCGAGACGTTCTGCCCAGCGAAACCGACATAACTGCGACTTACTTTGCCGTCGCGGATTAGCCGGCTCGCAACGAACTTTGCCGTATCAATTGAGGTGGCGAAACAGATCCCCTGAGCAGGCAGAATCATCGCCGTGTTGACGCCGACGACCTCCCCTCGCGAGTTGACGAGGGGGCCGCCCGAACTGCCTGGATTCAGTGCGGCATCCGTTTGAATAACGTCATCCATTAAACGCCCCGATTGCGCGCGCAGACTGCGTCCGAGCGCGCTAACCACACCCGCTGTGACTGTGTACTGAAAACCGTAAGGGTTTCCGATAGCTACAACCAGCTGGCCGACACGTATCTTTTGCGCTTCGCCCAACTGCGCCGGGACCAGATTTGGCGCGTTGATTCTGATTACAGCGAGGTCGGTGTCACGATCGTCTCCGATCAGATCCGCCTGGTACGCGTGCCCTTCGGATAAGGTCACTTCGATTCTTGCAGCGCCGTGCACCACGTGGCTGTTCGTTAGAATGAAACCGTCCGGTGTGAAGATGAAACCCGAGCCTGAACCGCGCGCTTCTTGCGGAGTGCGAGTAGCATTTCCACGCCGATCTTTAACTTTGTCATGCACCTGAATAAAAACAACCGATGGGCTGACCTTCTCGGCTGCGGTGATGACTGCCCGCGAATACGAATCCATCAAGTCTTCGTCCGAGTCAGAATGGGCTGCGGGAGCTACGGGCGCTTGCCCGCCTTCGGCGCCGGACCCTTCCTTTGTTAACCATTCCATCTTTTGCATATTGACTAACCCCTAAATCTCGCCTGCTATACGATCTGGCGCCCCACCCAATAACAATTGGGAGAATCTATGATGCAAAATCCTCCCAAGTGTTTGTCACCTGCGTTGTTACAAATGCTTGCAAAAAATTTAACAGCTCGGCGGCTCAATGTTTCCCCCTGCCGGCGCCACTGATATATGGTTTCAAACGTAGTACGACATCAGCTATTGTGATGTTCGCAAGCACGTGCTCGACCGCCGCGTTAACCTCGCCCAGTACGTTGCCGAGTACTGTCTCGATATTCAGACCTACCGGACACTTTCTATTGGGAGGCTGGCGATGCAGGGAAAAGACTCCCGGGCATTCAACCGCCTGATAGACATCAAGAAGCGTTACTTCGCCAGGCTTGCGCGCAAGTTTCGAACCACCAGAGGAACCTGTATGCGAAACGACCAGCCTCGCTTGAGCCAGCTCACACAAGATCCGTCGAATGACAACCGGGTTCGTGTTCACGCTCTCGGCCACCTGTTCCGACTTCAGCTGCTCGTCACCAGACCAGGCCATCATCGTTAGAACGTGCACCGCAACTGCGAACCGACTATTGGTGGACATAAGGCTTCAGATACTCAGAAATCCAACAACTCTCTGTAACGAGTTTAGTTACAGATGAGGGATTTGTCAAGTTTTGGCCTTTGAGATCTGAAATAATCTGAAATCTGAGATCTCAGATCCCAAATATAAGAGCAATCTTCGCAGCACACTTCTTCGTACCCTCACTTTGGATTAGACTAAGCGTGAACGTGTTCCTCCGATCATGAAGGCGATTCCCGAAGAGACCATTGCTCATTACCGAATAATGGAGCCTATAGGCGCGGGCGGCATGGGCGCTGTCTATAAGGCCTATGACAAAAAGCTTCATCGGGTTATTGCGCTTAAGCTTCTAAAACCGGAATACCTCTCGCAACAAGACCGCCGGCGTCGCTTCCTCCAGGAAGCCCGCGCCGCCTCAGCACTGAATCACCCGCACATTTTGACCGTTTATGAGGTCGGGGAGGACGACGGAAAGCCCTACATAGCTAGGGAGTTTATAGAGGGCGAAACGCTGCGCCAGAAGATCAGGGCGCGCGCACTCCAGGTCAAAGAGACGTTAGACATTGCGATACAAATCGCCGAAGGCCTCGCTAAAGCCCACGAAGCGGGCATCATTCACCGCGACTTGAAACCCGAGAATCTAATGATCAGAAGCGACGGCTACGCGAAGATCCTCGATTTCGGCCTCGCCAAACTTGTCGCTGAGCGCGAGCGTGTGCTCGCAGCCGACAGCGCGCAGAAAACCCTTATCCGCGTTGAAACGGAGTCTGGAACGCTGCTGGGTACGGTGAACTACATGTCACCGGAGCAGTTGCTCGGTCAGCGTGTCGACCGCCGCTGCGACATTTTCTCTTTCGGGGTCGTGCTCTGCGAGATGCTGACGGGAGCGTGTCCCTTCGTTAACGAAAATCGGATCGACACGATGCACGCAATCCTTCACCTGGAGCCAAAACTACCGGCTCCGAGTGAATCGGAACTGCCGGCTGACATCTACACGATTCTCAGCAAAGCTCTGGCGAAAGCGCCTAAGGATCGCTATCAGACTGTCCCAGAGCTGACCGCGGAACTTAAGAAACTCAAACGGGAGCTCGAATTAGGCCGGGCAGTGTTGGGTGCTGCTAAAACAAAGCTCGTGCTGAAGCGCGCGCCGGACGCAGTGCGCGCTCGCGGAGTAGACTACGAGAACGAGTTAAACGAGTCTCAATTCAAAGCAGTGATGACAACGGAAGGCCCGCTGCTAATCGTCGCCGGGGCGGGCACCGGGAAGACGCGAACGCTGGTTTATCGTGTTGCGCGCCTGGTAGAAACGGGTGCCCGGCCTGAGTCGGTGCTGCTGCTCACATTCACGCGACGGGCGGCGACTAGCATGCTCGCACGTGCCGCATCATTAGCCGATGCCCGCTGCCAGAGAGTCTCAGGCGGCACTTTTCATTCATTGGGCCATTCAGTCCTAAGAAAATTTGCTGACCAGGCGGGCGTCCAGAAAAACTTCACCGTGCTCGATCAGAGCGACACCGAAGATTTGATTGACCTGCTGCGCCGGCAGATGCGCGTTACCAAAGAGCGTCACTTTCCCCGTAAACGCACCATCGGCGCAATCTTCAGCATGATGGTCAATAAGGTCATTTCCATCAAGCAAGTGCTCAACCAGTCGTACCCACAGTTCATTGACGAGCGCCGAAGTCTCGAAGAGTTGTTCAAGTCCTTTGAAGAGTTCAAACGCACTCGCCAGATGCTTACTTACGACGACCTGCTTGTGCGTCTGCGCGAAGCGCTCGAACAGAGCGTCGCATTGCGGGAGCAACTCTCAGATCAGTACCGGTACATAATGGTCGACGAGTACCAGGATACCAACAAACTTCAGGCGCAAATTGTGCGACTCATGACGGCCAAGCACGATAACGTGGCCGTGGTGGGAGATGAATTCCAGTCAATTTATTCGTTTCGCGGGGCCAGCCACCGGAACATGCTCGAGTTTCCCAAACTGTTTCCTACCGCGCAGATCATTAAGCTGGAAGAGAACTTCCGCAGCACTCAACCTATCCTTGACGTGGCTAACGCGATCATCGCCAACGTAAAGGAAGGCTACAAAAAGCGGCTGTTTTCACGCATCGAAGGAGGTCAGACCCCCGTAGTCGTCAGCGCGCAGGACGAGAACGAGCAGTCGCGTTTTGTCGCCCAACGCATAGATGAGTTGCGTGGGGAGGGCGTGCCTCTTAACGAGATCGCCGTGCTGTTTCGCTCCAGCTCTCACTCGTTTGACCTGGAAATAGAACTAAGCAAACACGGGATTCCGTTCCGCAAGTTCGGTGGGGTTAGATTTGCCGAATCGGCCCACATTAAAGACGCACTGGCCTTCCTGCGGGTAGTAGTCAAACCCTCTGACACGTTGTCGTGGTTTCGCGCGCTCAAGCTGATCGAACACATCGGTGATGCTACCGTCTATCAGATACTCGATCATCTCGGCGTTGATCGCAGAGAGTTCAGGTCTACTAGAACCAGGGAAGCCCTGTTTAAGAAGCTTCATCGATTTCCGGCGCGAGCAGGTTACAAGCTTCAATTGGGGAGGCTGGCGCGCGTCTTAACGGGAGTTCTCGAGGCCAAATCACCCGGTGAACAACTCTCTGCCGTGCTGCGATTTTATCGTCCTCTCTTAAAGGGCAAGTACGACGACTCTCCGCGCCGCGGCCGCGATCTCGAGCACCTGCAAGCAATCGCGAAACGCTATAAGAGTGCCGCCAAGTTGCTTGACGACGTAGCGCTCGACCCATCTGCAACTCAAGAAAGCAATGGCAGACGCGGCGGCGGCTTCGTTACCCTCTCGACGGTGCACTCAGCGAAAGGGCTGGAGTGGGACAGTCTGTTTGTGATCTGGATGACCGACGGCTGGTTCCCTTCGAACCGCTTCCAGGATGAGTTTGATGATTTGGAGGAGGAAAGAAGGCTACTCTACGTCGCCACTACCCGGGCGAAGCGAGATCTCCATTTCGTCTATCCGGTGAATGTCTATCGCGGCGCGGAGCACGATTCCTTCCCGATGGTGTCACGGTTCCTGCAACCAATCCCGCCCACTATCCTTCCGCACGCCTCGCTTGACGGAGGGCTGGATTAAACCGGATCATTTTCCATTCTCCATTTTCCATTTTATCATTTTCCATTTTTCAGTGCAGGTGGAGAGACTTTTGCGTGTGACCATTCAAGTTTCCTGGCCTGCAAAATGGTCAATGAAAAATGGAAACTGATCTGATCTATGCCAGAGTATCCCGACATCGTTGTCTACCTAGAAGCGCTCGAAAAACGAATTCAGGGCCAAGAGCTTCAACGCATACGCGTTGCGTCGCCCTTTCTACTGCGCACTGCCGTACCGCCACTCAGTAGCGTCGAAGGCAAGAGCGTCCTTCAACTGCGCAGACTGGGTAAAAGGATCTGCGTTGGTCTGGAAGAAAATCTCTGGCTCGTTCTCCATCTCATGATCGCCGGGAGGTTGCACTGGCACGAAGGCAAGACTAAAAGCCCAAATAGGCAGCAACTAGCCGCCTTCGAATTCAGCAACGGAATTTTGGTTCTAACAGAGGCCGGTTCTCAGAAGCGTGCCGCTCTTCATCTCGTGGTCGGCGAAACCGGCCTTCAGGCGCTCGACCCTGGCGGCTCGGAGATCTTCGAAATAAACCTCGAGCGATTCGCGGAGATTCTCCAATCAGCCAATCACACTTTGAAACGCGCCCTCACCGATCCGCGGTTACTTAGTGGAATCGGCAACGCCTATTCGGACGAGATCCTTTTCGAAGCGAGGCTTTCTCCCCTTGCGCTCACGCAAAAGCTTAGTGCCGGTGAGATCGAGCGTTTGTTCGCGACCACACGTAATACGTTGGCTGACTGGGTTGGGCGTTTGCGCGCCGAAACAGGCGACGGATTTCCCGAGAAGGTAACGGCGTTTCGGCCGGATATGTCGGTTCATGGCCGCTACAAGAAGCCGTGCCGTCGTTGCGGCAGCGAGATTCAACGCATTCGCTACGCAGCAAACGAGGTCAACTATTGTCCGAAATGCCAGACCGGTGGAAAGCTACTTGCCGACCGGTCCCTTTCGCGACTGCTGCGGGCCGACTGGCCGAAAACCGTTGAAGAATTAGAGTATCTAACCGCAACTCCAAAAAAGCTGGGGCTATGAGAGGTTCTTTGGACTTTGGACTTTGGACTTTGGACTTTGGACCTTGAGAGCGGGCTTTATGCTTCGGCCTGGTCCGCAGACTTACTTGAAGGCCGTGTGACTTCGCTCAGACGCCGGCTGAGGTAATGTTGCTCGACCCGATTAGTCGTTAGGGCAAGCGCCCGGGAATAAGCTTCACGCGCTTCCGAGTGGCGTTTGAGCCGTCTTAAAAGGTCTGCGCGCGCTGCGTGAAAAGGATGGTAGTTCTCTAGTTGCCCGGATGCCCCGGCTACATCGACCAATAATAAGCCTTCTTCGAGACCCTGACTCATCGCGACCGCCACCGCGTAGTTTAGTGCGACAATTGGAGAGGGGTTGATCCGCATTAGCTCTCGATAGAGCGCCGCAATCTGCGACCAATCGGTGGCAGCAGCGCTCTCGGTTTCGGCATGAACTGCCGCGATGGCTGCCTGGACCTGATATTGACCGACGCGTCGCAGGCGAAGGGCCTGCTCAATTAGTTGCAATCCCTCTTCGATTTCCCGGCGGTCCCATAGCGTGCGATCTTGATCTTCCAGCGTCACAAGCTCGCCCTGCTTGTTCATACGTGCCTCGCGATGCGAGTCCTGCAATAACATCAACGCAAGCAAGCCAACATTCTCCGGCTCGTCCGGCATAAGCTCGCACAGCACACGCGCGAGACGGATCGATTCAGCGCAGAGATCGTTACGGACCAGACTATCGCCTTCCGTTGCTGAGTAACCTTCGTTGAAAATCAAATATACAACCGCCTGGACCGATGCCAGACGGTCAGGCAGGACTTCGAGCGGAGGAACCTGATAGGGAATGGCGGCAATGCGGATCTTGTTCTTGGCCCTAACCAGTCGCTGGGCGAGAGTAGGCTCGGGCAAGAGGAACGCGCGCGCTATCTCTGACGTGGTGAGACCACCTAGAGTTCGCAGGGTGAGAGCGACCTGACTTTCCCGACTTAAGGCCGGATGGCAGCACGTGAAGATCAATCGCAATCGATCGTCTGGATAGTCCGCCGTTTCATCAAACAACGCCGACTCAACCCCATCGTTGTCAGGCAGCAACCTCTCTACTTCGTATTCGAGCTCCGGTTGCTTTTCAGTTTTCGTCTTTGCCCGGCGGACGGCGTCAATCAGCCTTCGATGCGCCACCGTTGTCAGCCACGCGCCGGGGTTCCGCGGCGTCCCGTCCCTCTCCCAACTTGTCACGGCGGAAGCGAAGGCTTCTTGCAGCGACTCCTCAGCCAGGTCGAAAGAACCAGACAGGCGGATTAAGGTTGCAGTAATCCGACCGTATTCTTCGCGAAAAACGCGCTCGAGTGTCTCGCCTGGCGGTGCCATGTGCGGTGAGGGTTGCACGCATGAGCGCGAACATGCAAGGGACGACGTGACCAGATTTCTCAGTGCTCTCCGTGACTCCGTGGTGAATAATGCCTTTTTCTTACCACGGAGCCACGGAGCACACGGAGGAGACAAAGGAGATGCCAAACGCCGTACGGAACGCGGGACCAAGACGCTTGGCCGCTTTTTAAAACGCTCAAAGAATCTTATTATCGAAGCACGCAGGTAAACCCCGGGGCATGCGCAACGAGGATTCACCGTAGCTAGTTTTGAGCTGCATCAAGATCAACTTGATACCGTCCATTACTGTCGTTAGATAATTTATGTCGTTTATGAGCAAGACAGCAGCGTTCATGGGAATGCGTGCTCTAGGAAATTTGGTCTCGGATTCAATCGCCATCGATATGGGATCGGCGGCGACCATTATCTATGTGCGAGGACGCGGCGTGGTTCTGGATGAGCCATCACTCGTCGCCATCGACAACATTACCGGAGAGGTGATAGCGATTGGGGCTGACGCACAACAGATGTCGGGACGCGAGGCGCGTGACGTAACCGTGATCGCTCCTTTGCGCAATGGTGTCGTCGCGGACTTTGAAAGAACGAGGGAGATGCTGGAGTATTTTGTGCGCAAAGCCAGGGGAGGCGTCTCGTACTTCAGCCGGCGCGCGCTGATGAGCGTTCTGTCTGGTGTTACGCAAGTTGAGCGGCGAGCGCTGCTCAGCGCTGCCGAGCACGCGCGCATCGGCAGGGTGGCCATGATAGAAGAAGGCCTCGCGGCAGCATTTGGTGGCGGTGTCAGAGCAGACGACCCCCACGCCTCAGCTGTTGTTGACATCGGTGGTGGGACAACCAATGTGGCCATCGTCGCGAACGGCGCGATTGTTCACGCACGAGCTGAACGCATCGGAAGTTGGGACATTAACGCGGCAATTGTCGACCATGTTCGTCGTCATCGTGGACTAATCATCGGTGAACATTCAGCAGAGCGTCTTAAGCTGGAACTCGCTTCGGCGACCCTTCCCTCGGATCTCGCCCAAGAGATCACGATCAAGGG
Organism: Pyrinomonadaceae bacterium; assembly: GCA_050748205.1. Classification (GTDB taxonomy): domain Bacteria; phylum Acidobacteriota; class Blastocatellia; order Pyrinomonadales; family Pyrinomonadaceae; genus PSRF01. Next base: position 10,660 of record JBOGOU010000381.1, read on the forward strand.
AAGCGACGTTATGACAAGGCGTCCTGGAGCTATCGAGATCACGGCTGGCGAAGTGTATCCCGTCGCTCAGTTTGTGGTTCACAAGATCGTAGAAGGCGTCCGCGCGCAGCTCGCTGACCTTCCTCCTGAGGTAGCTGGTGATATTTATGATCGGGGAATCATCCTCACGGGCGGCGGTGCACAGTTCGGTGGGCTGGACGACTATCTGCGTGAGCAAACAAAATTGCCCGTCCGGCTCGCCCATGAGCCCAAATATGCAATTGTGCGCGGTCTTGAGCAGATGTTCGAGGAGCCACTTTGGCTACGCCGAGTCATGCGTAGCGAACCTCATCCGCTGCTTGATGCTGAGGGCTGGTAGTTTAACCTACGTTAGGAATTGATTGCTCCATTACAATTTTGGCAGCCCGGCGACCTCCCTCACCGGCCTGACTTCGACAGTGCCGATGCGGGCCCCCGGGATCCGGCCGGCTATCTCGATCGCCTCGTCGAGATCCCTGGCGTCGACAAGGAAATAACCGCCGAGCTGCTCTCGCGTCTCCGCAAACGGACCATCAGTAACGAGTGGTTTACCATCTCTCACCTTAACGCTGGTCGTCTCCGATGTCGGATGCAATGGAGCAGCGTCAAAATACTGCCCGCTCGCATGGAGGTCATTAGCCAGCTGCACGGATTCCTCGAGCATTTCCTTCCGCTTGTTCTCGCTTAGGTTGCCCAAGACCTCTTCGCTGTGGTGAACCAGCAACATGTATTTCACTGAGTTCCTTCCTCCTCGTCTCGATCCGACGATTTACTGACATCCGGGCGGTATCCGCCCCGTTTGAAGCCTGGCTCTACTCTAACGACGCTTGGGAATCCGAGAGATCGACACCTTGAGTGATCTTTTTCTGGCAGCGCTAAAGCCGCGGCGCGAATGAGAGTCAGAAACGCGGTCACCCCTTCTGGCTCTTTTCTGAGAGTCGCTTCTCCAGATCAAACAAGCGCGTCGCCAGGCGCGCATCACCGATCTTCTCAGCCACCGACCGGAAAGAAGCCGTGGCTCCGCGCCAGCGAAGCTGCTCCACGTCATCGAAGAGCGGCGCGTCGGTTCGCAACGTCGCAAGCCTCTTGAAGAGCAGTGCGCTCTCGAGGTTGTCTTCCTTGAGAATCTCCAGAGGGAAGTCTTCGATTGGGCCGTAGCGGTTTATTAGCCGGGCGACTGTCTTCGGTCCGTAGCCTGCGAGTCCCGGATATCCATCCGCCGCATCACCCACGAGGGCGAGGTAGTCAGGGATGAACGTTGGCGCAACACCGAATTTGACTCGCACACCGTCCGCATCGCGAATCTGATTGCTTCTCCGATCTGCTTGGACCACACGCTGTCCGACGACGCATTGCGCAAGATCCTTGTCGGGCGTCCAGATGCAGACCTTCTCGACTCGCTCATCCTGGGCCGCAATGTGAGCCGCGGAAGCGAGTGCGTCGTCCGCCTCGAGCTCTATCATCGGCCACGTAGTCACCCCCATCGCGGCGAGAGCCTCCTCGAGTGGAAGAAACTGCGCGCGTAGGGCCGGCTCGATGCCTTCGCCGGTCTTGTAGTGTGGCCACAGATTATTGCGAAACGACTCGATGACGTGATCAGTCGCAACTCCGATGTGCGTCGCTCCGTCCTCTAGCATCTGGGCAACTGTGCGAAGCACGCCCGACACCGCGCCGTACGGGGGATCGGTTTTCTTGAAACGCCGGATCCCGTAAAAGTGACGAAAAAGTTCGTATGTGCCGTCGACCAGGTGAACGATCATAGCTATAGATTACGCGTCCGTTTGTGGATTAAACACTCGCGCCCGAACAAAATCAAAGCATTGCCGACACAGAAAAAATACTTTTAAGAAAAAGACTGAAAGCTGTCGATCCCGCTGTCGCTGGTTCGACGTGTAGGGTAGAGAGCTCAGGTTCAGCCGGTCAAGATCGTCCGGAGGCCCGGCTCAGAAAAATGAAAAAGGAGATAATACGATGCGAGTTATGGTACTGATCAAAGCCAACAAGGAGTCAGAGGCGGGTGTTCTCCCGGACGAGAAGATTCTTACCGACATGGGGAAATACAACGAGGAGCTGGTGAAAGCCGGCGTAATGCTCGCGGGCGAGGGGCTCCACCCAAGCTCGAAGGGTGTGCGCGTCAAGTTTTCTGGAGCAAAGCGAACCATCACTGACGGGCCATTTGCCGAAACTAAGGAGCTGCTCGCCGGCTTCTGGCTCTGGCAGGTGAAGTCGTTGGAAGAGGCGATCGAATGGGTCAAACGTTGCCCCAATCCCTTCCCTGGAAAGGAGTCGGAGATCGAGATTCGCCCGCTGTTTGAGGCAGAGGACTTCGGTGAGGAGTTCACTCCCGAACTTAGGGAACAGGAAGAGCGCCTGCGCGAACAGTTGGCCAAGAAGCAAAGCGCATCCTGACGCATAAGCGGCAGGAGGAAAGCGGGGAAATCAGCCGCAGATGAACGCGGAAAAACGCGGATCAGAAAAGGGCTAGTGTGCAGAAGTCTGTCGCGATCTATTCTGGCTCTCTTAATTGTTCTGATCCGTGTCATCCGCGTTCATCCGCGGCTGATATTGCGTTTTGTCTTCTTAAGCCTTAAGCGGTCTGCGCAATCTACGTAATCTGCAAATGCATTTGCACTACCGAAACTGATTGTCGTCTGCTGATGGTCCATAAAGGGCGGGGACTTTCGCACCCATCAAACGCAGGTAGACCGTCATCTGCCCGCGGTGATGCGCCCAATGATTAATAGTGTCCTGGATCATCACGTGGCTTGAAGGACCCTGGGTGGCGCCGGATCGAGCGCTCACGCGTCGACCAGATATTTAAAACCGCCGTAGACCATGCGCTTGACGTCGAAGGGCATCGCTCCCTTCTCCATCATCTTCTTCATGCGCGGGTCAGTCATGACCTTTGCGTTAACCCGATCGCGATGGGCCCGCGACTTGAACACGATCCAGGAGAACACGACCGTCTCTCCCGGCTTAAGCTTGATCGTTCGCGAGAACGAAACGCCAAACTTTACATCGAGGTCATCGCCGACGGCTTCCACGTACTGAAGGGCGCCGTGTTCCCGCCACACTTTTCCCGCCTTCTGGGCGATGGTGCGGTAGGCTTGAATGTTTTTCTTAGGGACGGGCAAAACAAATCCATCAACGTATCGCATGTATACTCTCCTTTGAAGCAGTAAGCATCGAATTTTGCCTACCCAATTTCTTTCCTGACCCGTGTCATCCGCTTAAATCTGTGGCTGGTTTTTGTAATCGGCGTTGGGATCTCAGCGTCCGCGAAGCGGTGCCAGCTGCCAGCGGCCGTAAGCGACGAACGCCAAAAGAATCCCTGTGACGAGCGGCACCAGCGCGGGCCCGATACCATCAGCCGCGAAGGTGAGCACTGTAGCGCCGATCATGATGATCACTAGCCCGGCTGCCGCCAGCGGTGTCAAACCCGGCCGAATGCGCAGGAGTCCAGGGAGAATCAAGCCAAGTGCGCCGAGAACTTCGCACACGCCGATGAACCGCACCAAAAGGCCCGGCAACAGTATCTGGTTCGGTGATCCCATCGATCTCAAAACATCCATGGACAGAACCAGCTTCGTTCCGCCGGCGAACAGAAAGAGGAGTGCGAGCAGCACCTGAATGATCCAAAGCACATAAGTCATGATTGCTTTCCTCCGAGACACCTGAGCCCGCAGAGCCAGCGAGAGCATGTCGCCCGCTCACGCGTGCTGGTTGAGCATTAAATTCACTACCTCAGCCTAACTTCGCAATGGAATGTGTGCGCGTAGCCGGTCATCGCGCAAGTAAAGCCCAAGCCAGAGCAGTACGCCGAAAACCACCGGGAAAACGATTGAAAACAGGCCCTCACCGGCGCGCACGTGGGTAGCAACTGCGCCACCCAAATAGCCCGTCAGCAAGATCGCGCCAAGAACGGAGGTACGCGGGATTAAATAGAGAACAGTGCAAACCAGCAAGACGATTCCGAGGGGGATAATAACGTTCTCGGAATATCCCAGACGAACCGTTGCCTCTACGACAGGCGCGGGCTTGATCAATTTCATGATGCCGTCGACGAGCAAAAACAGCGCCGGCAGGCCGCCAATGATGCGTCCGGCCCATAGCCTCGACTTCGAGACGGGAACAGGTTGAGTATCAGATTGCATGAATTACTCCTCAGTTACTTTTAATCAACGATCGTAGATATCTAAAACTGCTTTCCGGCGGGTGTCTACTTGTCCGCGTGCCCATGGTTGCGGAATAATCCCAGTGATACAAGGAGCCCAAACGATCCAAAGGAGTCCAGATGCCCCCTACGCTTGCAAACGGCAAGGTGTGTTACATCGAGATCCCCGCTGACGATATGCATCGTTCGGCCGACTTCTACGCCAAAGTCTTCGGCTGGCGGATCAGGCAGCGTGGCGATGGTCACACCGCATTCGACGACACGACCGGCGAAGTGAGCGGGACGTGGGTCGTCGGAAGGCCGGCGTCGTCGCAACCGGGCCTGCTCATCTACATCATGGTCGACAGCGTGGCCGCAACCGTCGACGCTGTCATCACTCACGGAGGCGAGCTCGTGCAGCCGATTGGCGCAGATGCGCCAGAAGTGACCGCGAGGTTCCGCGATCCCGCAGGAAACGTTATCGGCCTCTACCAGGAACCCAGCCGTTCTCCCTCTCCAGACGAATAACGTCGCAGCTATGTTTCATCCTTGATTGCCATTTATCCTCTAATGGCTTCGCTTCATTATTAACCATTTCTTGTGTCATTTGTTTTCTACTATGGTCATTGCTTCTTTTTCTTTTAATCTGACGGTAGACCCGCGATCTCCAGCACCGGACGGATTTCGATCGTGCCCACATTCGCAACGGGAACCTTCTCAGCGATGCTTATCGCTTCGTCGAGATCCCCAGCGTTGATCAGGTAGTAGCCACCGAGTTGTTCGCGCGTCTCGGCGAAGGGGCCGTCTGTCACGAGCCGTTTGCCGTCGCGCACACGAACGCTGGTCGCAGTCGAAGTAGGATGCAGCGGGCCGGCAGCAATATACTGTCCGTTGGACTTGATCTGTTGCGCGAGTTGCGCAGACTCCACGTAACAGTGCTCCCGTTCGGTTTCGCTCAGCGCTCGCTCGTCCAGGTAAACCAGCAACATGTATTTCATTGTGCCTCCTAAGCAGGTTAATGGCGCCGTTCGCTGCTGCGGAGGGCGCCACACACACTTCACGCCTACGGTGATCTTCAAATGCTCCGTTTGCTAGGCTGTCGCGGGTGCAGCGCTCTCGACCAATGCGCGGACTTCGACTGTCCCCACGCGCGCAGAAGGAATCCGTCCGGCGATGCTCTTTGCCTCGTCGAGGTCCCTGGCCTCGATCAGGTAGTAGCCGCCGAGCTGTTCGCGCGTCTCGGCAAACGGACCGTCGGTCACGACTTGTTTGCCGTCGCGCACACGGACACTGACCGCCGCTGCCGTCGGCTGCAATTGGGAGCCGGTCACGTAATGCCCGCTCGACTGAATTTGTTGCGTTAACTGACGATATTCCCGGTAAATCTCCTGACGTTCGGCCTCGGTAAGCTTCTCCCAGTCTTGCTCATTATCGTAAATCAGCAGCATATATTTCATGTGTATCCCCTCCAATTTGAGACGTTTTGCTAATCGTTTTTGAGCTTCCTGGATTCCTCCAACGTTACGACGGATGAATGCGGTCAAATCGACATTGCCATGAAATAATTCTTACTTTTTCGACCCCAGCGCTAATCAGAAACCGGGAGAGTGAGCGAGTGTTTAGTATTGAGTGCCGCCCTCAAGCTTGAGGTATTATCAAACTGACCCAATCTGCTCGGCGTGATTAAGTGCCACTTTATTCTGAGACTCATTCCAAGCCCATGAACAAAAAAGACTTTCTCAAACAAGCGCGAGACTTTTCCAAGCCGTTTCGTGTCAGCGACGGAAAAAACTTTCGTCTCAAGGCAATCGACCCAAACGATACTCTCGGCATCAAGTCGGCTGTCAAACCGCAAGCTCAGGAAGCTTTAGCCGAAGGTGTGGAGCTTTTAGCCAAGCTACAAGAAAAGCTCTACGCTCAAGATCGGTGGGCGGTGCTCTTGATCTTTCAGGCCATGGACGCCGCCGGGAAAGACAGCGCCATCAAGCACGTGATGTCTGGCATCAACCCCCAGGGCTGTGAGGTCTATGCTTTTAAGGTGCCGTCAGCTGAAGAACTCGATCACGATTATCTTTGGCGTTGTGCGAAGCGCTTGCCTGAGCGTGGCAGGATAGGGATCTTTAACCGCAGTTATTATGAAGAGACTCTTGTGGTGCGGGTGCATCAGGAGTTTCTAGCGAGGCAGAAACTGCCACCACAGCTGATTACTAAAGACATTTGGGACGAGCGATTTCGCGATATCTGCAACTTTGAACACTATCTTGCACACAACGGCATTGTAACTATCAAGTTCTACCTTCACGTATCAAAGGCCGAGCAGAAGAAGCGCTTTCTCGAGCGCATAGAAACCCCTGCTAAGAATTGGAAGTTTTCTCTCGCTGATGTGCACGAGCGCGAGCATTGGAAAGACTACATGCGCGCCTACGAGGAGATGATTCGCCACACGGCCACCAAACGTGCGCCCTGGTATGCAGTTCCCGCCGACAACAAGTGGTTCACGCGGCTTGTCGTTGCGTCCGCAGTCATCGATTGTCTGGCCTCGCTTGATCTCGCCTATCCAAAACTCAGCAAGGAGGAGCTTAAGGAACTCGAAGCAGCCAGGCAGATGTTGCTCGAACTCTAGTGAACTAGCAGCGACACTTAGTGGCAGTGGAATCCTTGTTTGCCGCCTGGCGCGTCACGACAGCATTCCAAAAAGAGGCTCCCAACATCGTCGCTCCGCTCAAATAGAACCCGGCATCGGAGTTAACTCGAAACTTGCAGAGGTACATGGCGACTGCCGCCGTCAGGGCAAGGTAGAAAGGGGCATAACTTCGCGAGCGGTGAGCACACAGAAGGAGGACGGCCAGAGGTAAAATCAGCGCACTGATTGCCACGGGGTGCATCCAGGACGAAGTGACAATTGAACCCAGGCCCAGTGCGCTCATCAAAGCTATCCAGCAGAGCGGGCACTTTGGCATAACTGCCATCAAAATTGTAGTTATAGCTGAAAGCGCAGTGCTTTTAGACCTAAACCCGGCAGCAGGTGCATGAACTGGAGATTCGTTACTCACCGACACTTAACCTCTGTCGAATGGTGCGAGGGCAAAGTAGATTGACGACCGTCAGGCTTCGTCAAAGAGCGTGATCATGTGGAGAGCGCACAATACTGCCGAGCTTTCAGAAATGTCAAGAGGGTTTTTTGTGTCCGAACCGAATTTAGGACAAGCTCTTTACTGGGACCGTCAGATCCGCGTTTATCTGCGTCAATCCGCGGCAAATTTCTGAAAATCCGAAATTCACAATTCGCAATCCGAAATTCCCATCGCTTCTTTAAGCGTAAACCGCCCCTCGTAAAGAGCCTTGCCCACGATTACGCTGTCAACGCCACATTCGCTTCTATCTTTTAGTCGCTGGATCTCTTCCAGTGATGAGATGCCACCAGAGGCCGTGACTTTCAGCCCAGACTCACGGGCTATCCTACAGGTCTGTTCGATGTTGACCCCCGCGAGCATGCCGTCGCGCGCGACGTCTGTATAGATAATGCGTGTGACGCCAAGCGCTGCAACTCTCTGAGCCAAGTCTGACGCGGAGACTTTCTCTTCCTTTTCCCAACCGCGAGTCCTCACCATCCCAGCTTTGGCATCAATGCCCACAACAACACGTTCGCCGCCGAAGTACTGCAAAGCCTGGGTCAGCGTTTCAGGCGACTCAACTGCCATGGTGCCGACCACCACCCTGCTCACGCCCAGCTCAAGCACTCCCTCAACATCCTCCAGACTTCGCAGGCCGCCGCCGAACTGCGTTGGAATTTGTACCTGAGAGACAATCTCCTTAAGCACTTGACGATTATGCGAGTTGACCTCGGAAAAAGCGCCATCGAGATCTACTACGTGAAGCATTCGCGCCCCATCGGACTGATACCTGAGCGCGACCTCGACAGCATCGCCGCCGTACACTTTCATCTCGTGCTTCCGGCCCTGCGTGAGTCGTACGCAGTGTCCATCACGAAGGTCAATCGCCGGTATTATGAGCATGAGAATTGCGGATTGCGGATTGCGGATTTCGGATTATCTGCATCACGTCATTAAACAGTAGACCATTGGTGCTTATGGCGTTCCTGCCGTTGATAGTGCGATTTCCCTGCCAGTCAGTAAATGTGCCACCAGCTTCTTCCAGAATGGGTAGTAAGGCCGCACAGTCCCAAACGTTCATGATCGGGTCAAGCATGATGTCTGCTCGACCCGTTGCTACCAGGACATACCCGTAGGCATCTCCCCACGTGCGCCGCGAGTGAACCTGCCTCTGTAGTGACTCCGCGGCTTGGCCAAATCCGTATTGTTCACAGACTCCAAAGTCGGTGCATAAGAGTAAAGCCTGATCCAGCATTGACGTCGTGGAGACATGAGCACGCTCACCATTCCAGAAGCAGCCCAAACCGCGGGCCGCGTAGACAATCTCAGCTAACGCGGGAAGATTTACCACGCCCAGGATCGGCTCACTTGCAAGCTCCAATCCAATCAAAACACCGTAAAGAGGCACGCCATGAACAAACGAATACGTGCCATCCACGGGATCTATGATCCAGCGACGATCTGATGTGCCTGGCTTTTCTCCTTCTTCTTCACCGAGAATGGAATCATCAGGAAAAGCCTCCGCAATCCGTGCGCGCACGAACCTTTCGGCTTCGCGGTCTGCTACTGTGACGAAGGAGCTGTCTGCCTTGCGCTCCGCGACAAACGATCCTTTAAAGTGGCGATGGGTGATTGCTCCCGCCTCGCGGGCCAGATCAACGGCGAAATCCAGAAGTTTCGTGAGTTCCGCCGAGTCGGGACTCATTCGGCCACTCCCTTCTTTCCCCGGCGGAGCAATTCAACACTCACGTCGTGCAACGACAAGCCTTGTTCCACGAAGAGCACAATCAGGTGATACAGAAGATCGGCCGACTCTTTGACCAGAGCCTCGCGGTCTTTATTCTTGGCCGCAATGATCGTTTCGGCCGACTCCTCGCCTACTTTTTTGAGGATCTTGTCCAGTCCCTGATTGAAGAGGTAGGTCGTGTAAGAATCGTCTGGTCGTTCCAGCTTCCTTGTTTCTACCAGCGCATAAAGCCGGTCAAGCACCTCACCCAAATCCGGAACGGAGACGTTCTCCTGCGCGTCCGCGTCACCGGGCGATGCTGTTTGGATCTCGTTATGGAAGCAAGACTCGGCCCCTGTGTGACAGGCGGGACCATCTGGAACAACCAGCAGCGTGAGCGCGTCGCTGTCGCAATCTACCTGGACATCTACGACGCGCTGAGTATTGCCGGAACTCTCGCCCTTATGCCAGAGCCTGGCGCGCGAACGCGACCAGAACCAGGTTTCCTTAGTCTCGATTGTCTTTGCAAGGCTCTCGCCATTCATGTAAGCGAGCATCAGCACGCGCCGCGTGCCTGCGTCCTGCACGACGGCCGGAATGAGACCATCCGCGTCAAACTTCAGATCTTCAATGGCAATCTTCATCTCACCAGGATTCCTCGCCCTCTTAGATAGTCTTTAACCTCCGCGATCTTGTATTGGCCATAGTGAAAAAGTGATGCCGCTAACACGGCGCTCGCACCGCCCTCAGTGAGCGCGGTGTAAAAGTCTTCCAGACTACCGGCGCCGCCCGAAGCTATCACCGGGATGCGCACTGCCGCGCTGACTGCACGAGTCAATTCCAGGTCATACCCATCTCTCGTGCCGTCCTTGTCCATGCTCGTCAGCAATATTTCCCCAGCGCCGAGCCGCTCCGCCCGTTGCGCCCATTCGACCGCATCCCAACCAACGCGGTTACGTCCTCCGTGAGTAAAGACCTCCCATCCCTGAGTCGGATCGCTCGCGCTCCTGCGGCGAGCGTCGATGGCCACAACCACACATTGGCTGCCAAAAGTCTCCGCGCCTTCGCGGATCAGATCGGGGCGTCCGACCGCAGCAGTGTTTAGCGAGATCTTGTCGGCGCCGGCACGTAACACCGCTCTTATGTCTTCCCGGGAGTTGAGGCCGCCACCCACCGTTAACGGAATGAAGACCTCATCAGCAACGCGTCGCACTAAATCCATAATGATTGACCGCTTGTCGGATGATGCCGTAATGTCCAGGAACGTCAACTCATCGGCTCCTTCGGCGTCATAGCTCCGTGCTTGCTCGACTGCATCTCCCGCGTCAGCAAGCGAGACGAAGCGAATTCCCTTGACCACTCGGCCGCGATCAATATCGAGACAGGGAATTATTCGTTTCGCTAGCATTGTGACTGCATCGATTAACCCACCCGCTACCGTAGCTGTGAAAATCGAAAAGCGCTTCAACTCGCACAAGCGGCAAAGTTAGCCAGCAAGCGCAGTCCTGCTGCCTGGCTCTTTTCCGGGTGAAACTGCACGCCGCTGATATGGCCTTGCGCTACAGCTGAAGCATAAACGCCATCGTAATCGGTCTCGCCGATAACAGCAGCAGGGTCAGCCACCGCGCAGTAATACGAGTGGACGAAATAAAAGAAAGCGTTATCGGCAATTCCTGTCAGCAAGGGATGCAACACGCGGCGCCGCACGCTATTCCAGCCGACCTGAGGCACAACGAGATCACCGGCGAAGCGGCGTACCACTCCCCGCAGCAAGCCTAAGCCAGTAGTTTTCCCAAACTCTTCGGATTCTTCGAAAAGCATTTGCATACCAACGCATACTCCTAAGAGTGGCGTGCCTTCGCGCACGCGCTGCTGGACCAGCGCATCAAACCCGCGCTCCGCGAGCGCTTTCATGCACGCGCCGTAAGCGCCCACGCCCGGCAACACCAAAGCACGAGCCTGGCGCAAGACGTTCAGGTCATTACTTACAACAGCATCAGCGCCGGAGGCCGCAAAAGCCTTCTCGAGGGAGCGGAGATTGCCGACTCCATAATCGATGATCGCAATGCGTGACATCGCCTTTACAGCGTCCCCTTGGTGCTCAACACACCTTCAATCCGGACGTCGCGCTCCACTGCTTGCCTGAGAGCACGCGCGGTGGCCTTGAATGTGCCCTCGAGAATGTGGTGCGTGTTGCGTCCTCTCAGCATGTCAATGTGCAGATTGCAGCGCAGACTCTCCGCAAACGACAGCCAGAAGTGTTCCGCCAGCTCAACCGAGAAATTACCAATCATCTGCCGTCTGGTTTTGACTTCATAGACCAGATAGCAGCGCCCCGACAGATCGACTACTGACCGGCACAGAGCTTCGTCCATGGGCACCAGTGCCATGCCGTACCGGCCAATCCCGGCTTTGTTGCCGAGGGCCTGAAGAAAAGCCTGGCCCATGGTGATCGCGATGTCCTCTACTGAATGGTGATCGTCGATATGCAGATCGCCGCGACATTCCACGTCCAAATCGAAGAGACCATGCCGCGCAAACAGCTCCAGCATGTGATCGAGAAAAGGGAGGCCGGTCGCAATACGTGCTTTTCCACTTCCATCCAGCGCCAGTGAGACTCGCACCTCAGTCTCTTTTGTCTGGCGGCGAATCTCCGCGACGCGTTGGTTGCTAATAGCTTTTGTGTTCATAGAGTATTATCAGGTTGTCATTTGAGGACCACCCCACACTGCGTCTTATTGCTCCTTCAAAATATCTCGCAGGGCCGCCAGCAACAGATCGTTCTCCTCTGGTGTGCCGACGCTGATGCGAAAGTGGTTTTGCAAAAACGGGTACTGGCTTACATCTCGCACCAGAATCTCCCGCTTCAATAGCTCTTCGAAGATGTAGCGAGGCTTAACTCGTGATCTCACCAACATAAAATTCGCCTGCGACAGCACCGGAATCAAACCGGGAAGTACCAATAACTCGGTGTACAAACGATCGCGCTCGGCGCAAATCGCCCGGACCAGCGGCTGTAGATGAGTTGCAAACATCTCGATCGCAACTTCGGCTGCGGTCTGCGATATGATGTTGAGGTTATAAGGCAGCACGGCTTTTGCCACCTCCTGAACAATCTCTGGCGCTGCCAGAAGATAACCAACGCGCAAACCGGCCATGGCCATAGCTTTCGAGAACGTGCGCAGCACAACCAGATTGGAGTGTTGTGCGAGCAGCGGTAAAACCGATTGTCCGGAGAATTCGAAATAGGCTTCATCGACAACAACCAAACCCGGCACCGTTTGCAGCAGCACAGCCAGATCGGGGCATTCCATAACGCAACCCGTGGGATTATTTGGCGAGCAAATGATAGTTAGGTCTGGCTTCATTGCCGCGACAGCGCCGCTCAGCGCCGCCCGGTCGTATGTCAAATCTGGCGTAAGCGATACCGTCACCACCTCGCCGTCGAGCACCGTCGTGATCTGACGGTAGAGCGCAAAAGTTGGCTCGCTTATGAGTACGCGCTTGCCCTTCTCTACCGTGACCATTAACAGCGCCTGGATCAGTTCATTAGAACCGTTGCCGGCGATGATGCCTTCGGGCTTCCAGCCACTAAACTCGGCTAGCCTTTGGTGGAGATGTTGTGGAGAGAAATCCGGATAGCGCGACCAGGCGCGGTCACTGAGTCGTTTCATTGTCTCCAGCTTGATCTCAGTTGGCGCATCCCAGGGGTTCTCGTTCTGATTGAGCTTCACACGCGTTCGTTCGGCCCTCAATGAGTAAGGCCGTAGTTCGCGCACTCGCGTCTTGATCATTTCGATAGGACTTTGGGCCATCATTTCTCCTGCAGACGAATCAGCGCCGAGCGTGCATGAGCCTCGAGACCTTCGGCCCTTGCCAGCGTGGCGATAAAAGGAGCTGTTCTCTGGAGCTCACTCGAAGAGAACTTCAATATGCTCGTTCTCTTGAGAAAGTCGTAGACGCCGAGCGCCGATGAAAACCGGGCGGTGCCGCCCGTCGGCAGGACATGATTCGGTCCTGCCAGGTAATCGCCGGCTGCCTCCGGCGTCTGCTCTCCGAAGAAGATCGCGCCCGCGTTTCGTACGTTTGAAGCGATCTCTGCTTCAAGTTCTTCGGTTCGCACGACGATCTCCAGATGCTCAGGCGCCAGCTCGTTGACGAGCGCGCAGGCCTCAGCAAAGTTATCGACAACGATGATTCCGCCGTACCGAGCGAGTGATTTTTCGATGACGTCTGCACGTGCCAACGACCGCGCCTGTTTCTGGACTTCATTAGCGACCAGCGTCGCAAGTCGCTCGCTGGTTGTCACCAAAAGCGCGGACGCCTCCTCACCGTGTTCGGCTTGTGCCAGAAGATCGCTGGCAACAAACGAAGCACGCGCAGAATCATCCGCCAGCACCACTACTTCAGTTGGGCCGGCGAGTGAGTCGATTCCGACAATGCCAAAGACGAGTTTCTTGGCGGCCGCCACATACTTGTTTCCCGGTCCAGTGATCTTGTCGACGCGCGGGATGGTCTCCGTGCCATACGCCAATGCCGCGATAGCCTGCGCTCCGCCAACGGCGTAGACCTCGGTCACCTCAAGCTCAACCAGAGCAGCGGCAACTGCCGGGTTCTCCCGTAGCGAGCGCGGCGGTGTCGCGAGAGCAATGCGGGTAACGCCTGCAATCTGCGCCGGCACCACGTTCATCACCACCGACGAGGGATAGCTGGCCGTTCCTCCCGGGACGTACACTCCTACGCTGTCAATGGGAGTAATGCGCTGACCCAGTTTTACCTTGCCTTCTGTCTCCACTTCCCATGAGCGCTCGAGCTGGAATTCATGAAAAGTGCGCACTCTGCGAATGGCTTCTCGCAGCGCAGCAACAACCCGCGGATCGGTTTGCGACGCCGCACTGCGTAGGGCTTTTTCACTGACGCGAAGGCAATCAGGGCTCATATCAAATCCATCGAGGCGCGCCGTAAGCTCGATCAGCGCTGCGTCGCCACGCACTCGCACCTCTCGAATAATCTCCACCACTTGACTTATGAGTGTCTCGTCAAGGGCGACGTTGCGACTGCGAATCGCTCGCAGCTTGGCCGCAAGACGCTCCTTTTCTTGACTACGAATGGTTTCGATCACCCTTTTCCTGCTCCTTCGCGCGTCGCCTTGTTGAGGGCTCCGATGAGACTAGCGATCGCAACCGCTTTCAACTGGTAACTGGCCCGGTTAACAACGAAACGCCCCGTTGACTCGTCGATTACCTCAATCTCCCGCAGTCCGTTTTCTCTCAGCGTCCTGCCCGTTTCGACCAGGTCCACAATGCAATCGGCCAGACCCAGCACTGGAGCCAATTCCACAGCCCCGGAAAGCTCGATGATTTCGACCGGCCGCCCGTGCGCTGCGAAATGCGCCGCCGCGAGACGCGGGTACTTGGTCGCTACTCTCAACATTCCAAGGTCGCTCAATGAAACTCCCGTCTGCGCGGCGACCGCGATTCGACAACGACCTATGTCGAGACTCAGAGGCTGCAATAGGTCTGTTCCAGTCTCTAGCAGCACGTCGCGCCCGACCACGCCACAGTCCGCGATGCCATGCTCGACATACACAGGCACATCAGAGGGCTTTACAAAGATGAAGCGGTAACTCCCGGACTCATCTTCTATAGCCAGGCGTCGAGATGAGAGCGCTTCGCTCGAGACAATCACGCCTGCACTCGCCAGGAGGGCCAGCGCTTCCGTTTGTAATCTCCCTTTCGCGACGGCAATCGTGAGTTGCGCCACTATCTCACCTCACCAGGTTTAAAAAGACGCGCTCACCTCTCGCGCGCCGATCGATGGCTTCACGAAAAAGCGTCGAGACACAGTTGTCCTTCAGTTGTGACGCTTTCAACGCGGGCTCTCCGATCGCGGGAATGACCTCCAGGCGCCGGCGGAGCACGTCGGTCAACGCATCAAGATCCACCACGAAGCCGACCGCCGGCTCCGCCTTCCCAAAACTTGCTGTCAGGCCGTCGTAACGACCACCACTACCAACGCGTGCTCCAGCCCCCTTAACGTAGATTTTGAAAGTCACGCCAGTGTAGTAATCCAGCCGCGAAACATCACCCAGGTCGATTTCGAAATGATCGGTCAGACCGAGCGACTCGATGACACCCCACACAGCTTCGAGTCGATCCACAGCCGCGCGCGACTGGCCATTTGCAAACACGCGACGGGCCCAGGCCAGCGTCTCTCGCTTGCCTGAAAGTTGTGAGAGTTGGGCAAAGGCACGTCCCTCCTCGGCCGACGTGTAAGGCTTAAGAAAACGCTCGAGGTCCTCCGCGTTGCGGATGTCTATTAATTGCCGCATCTGTTCGCGCGAACTGGCATCCAACGATAAGCGCTCGGCAACGCCATTGAAGATGCGCACGTCGTTGAGCGTGATTGAATAACTGCCGCCAAGATCCAGGCGGTCGAGAAACTCTGCGGCGATCGCCAATACCTCCAGATCCGCGAGGTCGGAGTTCGCGCCAATGAGTTCACAGCCGATCTGGGTTGACTCTCTTCTCCATTCCGCGTGCGACTGTGGTTGTTGCCGGAAGACAGGGCCCGCGTAACAGAGACGCAAAGGTCGTTCGCGCTCTGCGAGAAGAGTGGCCGCGGCCCGCGCGGCCGCGCTGGTCACATCCGGCCGCAGCGCGAGTAGACGTCCGTCGTTGTCAGTGAAGCGGAATGAGCGCTGGGCCTCGGTTTGGCCCATGCCATGCTCAAATAACGAGTAGTAATCGACAAGGGGTGTGGTGATTTCTTCATAAGACCAGCCGCCAAAGATCGACATCGCCGTCTCTTCGATAGTGCGGCGCAACCGCGCCTCCTGACCAAAGTAGTAGCGCATCCCGCTGGGAATTCCTGAAAGTGGCTCACTCATACAAGGCCTTGAATCACCGAGCGGCCAAAGGCATAACAAAAGAAAACCCGCTGCCGTGTGCCTGGCAGCGGGTTTCGGAAAATCTGGTTGTGACCTTCTTGCCTATTCCTGCTTGTCTTCAAACTCACATGTCACAACCGCGAACGCGCTGCCTCGCTGCCAATGGTGGTTGGCATGATGGTGTGCGCCGTGGTGGTGATGAGTGCTGACAATCATAAGATTAGTGCTCAATTCTCGCGTCTAGCCTTTATACGCGCACTGGTGGCTGCGTGTCAAATTATTTTGCCACTGCAATACTTTTGTCACTGCTGCCATGGCTCAAGCTCTTCACTGGGACCGCGAGCGTCTCGTCCGCATGGGCATCTCCTGCGCTCAACAATGAGTGTCAAATCATTCTGTCAGTACCACCGCGCGGTAGAGACTGTGTGAAATCCCAAAGGACCTTACGGTAATTTGCAGGTCAGGAAGGTGGGCTTGCCCCCGCC
>JBOGOU010000382.1:0-7637 GCA_050748205.1 Pyrinomonadaceae bacterium
GGCTATTTCCGCGACGCGAAAGAAGCTGGAAAAAGCCTCTTTACTGGGAGAGTATTTAAAGCAGCTCAACGACTTCGACCTGACACGGGCCGCTCGATACTTTGCGGGCCATCAATTTGCCCTGAGCGATTCGCGCACTACCAACGTGGGTGGAAGCATTATCAGTGAGGCTCTAAGTCAGGCTACTGGTTTCAGCATCGAAGAGCTCCTCCCGCGTTACGTGCGTCTCGGCGATGCCGGCGAAACAGCTTACGAAGCCGTGAAGGAAGCGAAGCATGGATTGCAGAACCCCGTCATCACCCTGGCAGAGACTGAGTCGCTTATTCAGCGCTTGAGTGAAACGCGCGGGACCAGGAACAAAACCGCTTTGCTTGCCACTGTCCTTCATCAGGCCAGTCCACTCGAGGCTAAGTATCTGGTCAAGCTGCTTGTCGGTGATCTGCGCATTGGTCTGAAGGAAGGACTAGTCGAGGATGCAATCGCGCGCAGCTTTGGGCAGCCGCTTCCCGCTCTGGCCCACGCCAATATGCTGCTCGGTGATATTGGGGAAGCAGCGGTTCGGGCCAGGGTCGGAGATTTGAACAATATCCAGATGCGCCTGTTTCATCCGATCAAATTCATGCTTGCTACCCCGGCAGCTGACCTTTCAGACATTGCGCGCACCATGCCTGCGCAGTTTTTTGTGGAGGATAAGTTTGACGGGATTCGTGCGCAGGCCCATGTCAAAGATGACAAGGTATCAATCTACTCACGCACAATGGACGAAATCACACACCGCTTCCCGGAGTTGGTTGAGCCGTTAAAGAGTTTGCCGACCGATGTGGTCATAGACGGAGAAATCGTCCCTGCACGCGGCGATCGGATTTTGCCTTTCAGCGAACTGCAGAAACGCTTGGGTCGTAAGACCATCGGAGAGAACTTGCTGACTGAAGTACCTGTTATCCTTGTGGCCTACGACCTCCTGTACGCAGACGGTCGGGTTCTAATCAACCAATCACTCGGAGAACGCAGGCAAGTTCTGAATAAGCTTGTATCGGATCACGGCATCGTTCGTCTTTCCACCGCAAAACAGTTCCAGGATGTTGCAGCGCTAGACGAGGAATTTAGTGATGCTCGCTCCAGAGGTAACGAAGGATTAATGATTAAGAGCCCTGATTCGCTATACAAACCTGGACGGCGCGGGCGTGAGTGGCTGAAGCTAAAGCGAGCGATCGCCACGCTCGACGTAGTTGTGACGGCCGTAGAAGTGGGACATGGTAAGCGTCGGCATCTGCTATCCGATTACACTTTTGCAGTGCGTCGCTCAGCCGAAAACGGTGAATTGCTTAATATCGGAAAAGCTTACTCGGGGCTGACCGACGCGGAACTGGCGGAACTAACAGAGTGGTTTCAGGGCCACACCATTCAGGAGTTTGGACACGGAAGAGTTCGCCTGGTGGAGCCGAGAATCGTAATTGAGGTCACCTTCGATCGAGTCCAGGAATCGAAAAGGCACAAAAGCGGCTATGCGCTGCGCTTCCCCAGGATTCTTCGATTGCGAACCGATAAAGCCGCGGACGACATTGATACACTTGAGACCGTCCAGCGACTGGTTGAAGCAAATCGGTCGCCTGACTTGGCTCCCTCGCCCTGAGCCTCTCGCAGGGGAGGCAAAACTACCCCGGGGGGCCTACCGGCCCCCCCGGGAGTTTTTGTCGCCGCTATTGCATTCGCGTGCTAGATGGCTGTAGGATGCACCCGTCACCACCCCTTGCCGGGGGACGCTAGCTGAAATTCCGGCAAGTCTTTGCACACACGAGGAATAGGCCGCGGTGCCAGTCGCGGAAATAACCAGGTCGGCTCGTTTCCAGTTCTGCGCACTCAGAACAAGGAGAGCACTGCTAACAGTAGGTTAAGCGCGATTCCTGGCGTGCCAATATCTCCTGGGGCAGTGGTTTTTGTTGGCGTTTGAATGTCGCCCGTGGTGCAAATAGCCGGCGGTGGCGGCGGCGGAGGAGCCGCACCCGGGGTGCTCATGTCACCCGCATAGACGGGCACAAAAAGGGCCAGGCTGAGAATCGTCGCGGTCAGTATCGGTTTAATTGTCTTCATTTTGTCTCCAAGTTTGGGTACGGAGTGGTCAAATCCAGTCAGGATACGAAGATTGGGAATCCAACTGGAAGTAACTAGCGAGGCGGCATCATAACCGTCTTCACGAGCCTGTTGCAAGGCATCTTGCTAAATAATGAAAAGGATGGCCTCACATGCGTTTAAATAACCCAATTTCCATTGAGAAAAAAGATCAGGCGACCAGCCACAGCGAACGCGCCAGCTCGCTCTGCGCGCTTGCCAAGGGTCAAGAAGAGGCTGGGGAATTCGAAGCTGCCCGCGCCACCTTGAACGAATATTGGCAGAGGGTAGGCGATCGACCCAAGCTGGAAGGGTTGGACGACTCCGCGCGGGCTGAAGTACTCCTGCGGGTGGGAGCCCTCTCGGGCTGGATAGGCAGCGCCCGACAAATTCCGGGATCACAGGAAGTCGCCAAAGACTTGATAACGGAAAGCGCCAGGATATTTGAAGAGCTGGCCCTGCCTGAGCGGGTCGTTGAAGCTCGTACCGATCTCGCAATCTGTTACTGGCGCGCTGGAGCATTTGATGAAGCGCGGATCACTCTTGACGATGCCCTGATGCGATTGGGAAATCTTGAGAGCGAGCAAAGACTGAGAATTCTACTAAACAAAGCGATCGTCGAGAAGGTCTCCAATCGATATGATGACGCGTTGCGATTGCACCGCGAAGCCGCTCCATTGTTCGACGCTAGTCGGAACGACGCGCTCAAAGGCAAGTTTCACAATGAGTACGCCCAGGTCCTGAAGAACATTGGCTTGGCAGAGCAACGAGAAGATTATATTGATGGAGCGTTGATTGAGTTTTCGGCAGCGAGAATTCACTTTGAGCAAGCGGGTCACAAACGCTTCCAGGGACGCGTCGAGAATAACGAAGGCTTTCTGTTTGCCCGCCTGGGTAGATTCAAAGATGCTCACGAGCATCTGAATCGCGCTCGCTTGCTGTTTGTTAACCTCAAGGACAAAGGAAGTGTAGCTGAGGTTGATGATACTCGCGCAAAGACTTTTCTGGCCCAGGCGCGCAATGATGAAGCGGAAGTGGTGGCGCGCGGTGCCGTCAAGATTCTCACAGAGGGAGACGAGCAGTCCTTGATAGTCGGAGTGATGACGACCCACGCAACTGCGCTCGCGCGACTTGGTCGAGATAAAGAGGCGCTTTCGGCGCTGCTTCGGGCAATGAATATGGCTGACCAGGCGGGCGATCCCGATAGCGGCGGTATCGCTGCGCTTACGGTGATGGAAGAACTGTCGTCAGTCGTTTCCCAGGGCGATCTCCGCCGGTACTATTGGAAGGCTGAAACAAGTCTTGTCCACTCTCAACATCCCGGAATTAAGTTCCGGCTAGGGGAATGTGCTCGAAAGATTTTGGCGGTTGAAGGAACTCGAGAAGACGAAAACAAAGAGGAGAAGCGAACGCTGGTTCACTCTCAGAACGGAAACCGACAGAATCAGCCTCAACTGGGAATTGAAGGATTCGCGTCAACGGAAGTATTGTTGGCCTGTTCGCTCGAAGAAGAAGTGCTGCGCTACGAGGGCGGTCTTATTAAGAATGCTCTCGAAGTGTCCGGGGGTAGCGTGACGCGCGCCGCACGGATGCTTGGTATAACGCATCAGGGACTCGCTTTCATCCTCAACGGTCGGCAGAGGAATCTGCTTTCCGTGCGTAGTCCGATCAAGCCACGAAGACGAAGCATCATACGTTACCGGTGATCTTCGCCGGACCTTTTCCTATTTTGAGCGGCGTTGGTTCATTAGAAGCAACGCCGCGGCTTTGTTTTGGGCTCTAATCGTCGCCGCAAAAAACTGTTTCTACTGGTATGGCATTTCTTTCATGAACTATTCAAGACAACTTGTCCGCATCGGCATCGTCGTTTTATTGGCCTCAGGAGTCTGGGCCCAGACTCCCAGAAGAAGACCTCCTGGTCGGCAGGCGGGCGCCAAAGTCGCTGTTCCGCAGCCGACCCCAGAAGCCGCGAGCGCGCCATTAACCCCAAGAGAGCCGAAAGCGCCTATTCCATTGGCTATCGTGAACGGACAGACCCTCACAACGGCCGACATCGATCCCCGAGTAAGAGAAGAGGTGGAGGGGCTCGAGGACAGAATTGCCGAGACGCGGCGTCAAATGTTGGAGCTTCAAATCAATACGGCGCTCCTCGACCTCGAGGCCAAGAAGCGAAGGCTGACAACGCAGCAGGTATACAATTTGGAGGTAGCTAAGCGGCTTACTGATCCCCCGCCGGCCGAGATCAACAAGTTCCTCGAAGACAACCGCGATCAGTTGGACTCTGCCGACGACGCGACTCTTCGTCAGGAAGTAACTTCATTGTTGCGCGCAAATCAGGAAGCAAAGATCTCAGGAGAATTTGTGCGACGCCTTCGCGCCGCTAATCCTGTAGTGATGGGAGTGGACATAAACACGCCCAACCTTAACCAGGCAGCAGTGCTGGCAACCGTGGCTGGTAGTCCCATCACCGCCGGCGTCGTAATCGAACGACTCAAACCAGCTATATACAGACTGCAGCTTGAGACTTACGAGATTCAGAAGGAGGCTCTTGAAAGGACCATCAACGACCTACTTTTGATCGCTGAGGCGGGCCGGCGTAGCGTCGGACCGGAAGTGATCGTGCGCACGGAGGTAAGCGAGAAGATTCACGCTCCCACCGAGGCGGAGGTTGAGAAGTTTTATTCTGAAAACAAAACCCGCATTAATGGCGATCTAAATTCGGTCCGCAACCAGATTGCCGACTACTTGCGGGAACAGGAACGACAGCTGTTAGAGCGAGCTATGTCAGAGAGGCTGCGCAAAGGAGCCAATGTGCGTCTGTTGGTTTCCGAGCCGCAGGCTCCGCGCCAATTGATCAGTACAGATGATGACCCAAGTCGCGGTGAGGCAACTGCGCCAGTCACTGTCGTCGAGTTTACTGACTTTCAATGCCCGGCTTGCGCGGCAATGCATCTGGTTCTGGATGAGGTGATAAAGGCGTACGGAAACAAGGTGAGATTTGTAGTGCGGGATTTTCCTCTTACCGTGCACGCGAATGCTCGAAAGGCTGCAGAAGCGGCTAATGCAGCTCATGCTCAAGGCAAATTCTTCGAATATGCTGCGCTCCTATTCAAGCGGCAGAACGCGCTTGACGTTCCTTCGCTCAAAAAGTATGCATCTGAGTTGGGGTTGGATCGTGCGCGTTTCGATGCGGCCCTGGACAAAGAAACCTACGCCGCAGAAGTACGACATGATGTCCAGGATGGGGAGATATATGGAATCAACAGCACACCAACGATTTTCATCAACGGGTCAATGCTGAGAATTCTCAGCGCGGACGCGCTGCGGGCGGCGATCGATCAAGCACTCGCCGCCGCTGCGACACCCAAGACCACCTCGAACTAGACCGACCCTACCCTTTCTTCTTATCAAAAAGGCTGCACGCCTGGTAGGCGCCTGTCGGGTCGATTGCTGTCCGGCCTTCCTCAACGTGCCGGATGATTCCTTCTTTGTCGATGACAATGGTGGCGCGAGCCGAGTAACCCGTTACTTCGTTGAATAGACCGTAATCCTTAGTCACTTTACGGTGCCAGTCGCTCAGCAGAGGAAACGTAACGCCGATATCTTGGGCGAAACGTTTGTTGGCGGCGAAGCTGTCCATGCTGACTCCAAGGACCTGAGTTTCGGTTGCGTCGAATTTGGCGATATCAGCCTGATACGCTTTCAATTCTTTCGTTCAACCGCCGGTGAAAGCGAGGATGTAAAAAGCAAGAACGACATTTTTCTTGCCTTTGAAATCGCTCAGCTTTACTTCCTTGCCTTCGGTATCCGTCAGCGTAAAGTCAGGAGCGGGCTGGCCCGCTTTCAAATGGGTCTTGGGTGGCGCTGGCTGTTGGCCGGATGTTGCCATAAACAACATGACCAGCAGCGCAGCTACCCATGGTAGTCTTCGTTGCATCAGAGGACTCCTTTCGAAAAACTCATTGGTGTTAACCAGTGGTTGAACTGGTTTGCCGGAGGTTCATTTTCGAACAAAAAGAAGGGCTGGTGAACAGAGTCCAGCAGCCTCTTTCCTTAATTCCCCCTGACGGAATGAACCGCACAGTCAACCACGTCGGGCGTTGCAAGCCTAGGGCGTTGGCGTTTGGCGCCGCTTGCGGCGACGTGCGGCTGCCGCACCTAAGAGACCGCTGCCCAGGAGGAACAGGGTTGCCGGCTCAGGAATTGGCTCGCCCCCCACGACAATCTCGAAGTCCTGCGTATAGTCGATGTCTGTAGCCCCTTCACTATGTCCTCCTAGTATGGAGAAGGATCCGGAGTAAGTGCCCGGCGCGAGACCGGCCGCGGCGATCACATCGAAGAAAGCAGCAAGACCGTAGCTGCCACCATTATCCAGAAACAGTGGCAAACCAGCGAGGGCCCCGTCGTTGGCACTTAAGAGAAGGTTTGAAAAGGTAAACGTCCAACTAGTGAGCCACACCCGGGGAGCGCCATTGTTGCTTATGGTGCCGAACATGGTGCCCCCGGCCCCACCTGCCGAGACAGTTATTGAGTTAGTCAAAGTAAAGACGACCGGGTCGGCCTTAACGACTGCCGGGGCGATCGCCAAGACTGCCAGGACCGACATTGCTAGTAGAAGCTGTTTGAATTTCGTCTTCATGTTCTTTCTCCTATGGTTCGTCTGTCAGGGGTTTTTGAATTAAGCCGTTAATAGCCCGGGCAGCGCCTGCTAAGGCACTGCCCGGGAAAGCCAGCGAATCACTGTCTTCGAGCGGGAGCCGCAGCACCGCACGCTGGAACCACAACGCGCTTACTGGTGTTGAAGACTCCACCTGTAAAGGTGCCTCCCAACGTCAGCGTCGCATTTCCAGGCGTCGGGCTGGCAAAGAAGACGTCGAAGAAAGGCGAGGTGGTGGTGGCAAAGACAGTGCCCATGTTTATCGGCAATGGCCCGCCGTTTGTCGTACCCAGCTTGGCGGTGGTCAGCATGGTGTTAACGGCGTCCGCTGTCCCGGTGTTCTGGGCGCGGAATGTGACCTTAACCTGGTTGGGGCCAGAGCAGGTGTGTGTTGAGGTGATCAGCAGGCGCACCATTCCACATGGAGTTGTGCAGACCACCGTACTCGTGGTGATGTTCAGCTCCCAACCCAAGTTGACGTTGCCGACATCGCCGCCGACATCGTCAAAGATGTACAGACTCCAGGTGCCATTGGGATTGACACCGTTGAAGACTGACAGCAACTGCGGGTCAGGATACGGACCCACCGGCGCTGGCGCCGGGAAGGTGTCGCCGGTGCCGTAGTTGCTCGGTTTGTAAGTACCCGAGGCGTTAAGCGCACCGTCCGCGAGGAACGCAGCAGCCGTATCGTCAAAGGTGTAAGTATTGTTGACGAGGTCGGCACTGCCTCCTGCATCAGACATCAGCAAGAGCTTCTGACCACCAGGTCCCACCAGCAGCACGTCTATGTCATCCGGGAAGGTGTGGTTCATGTTCTTCAACGTGGCCGTCACCTTGCTGACGTTGCCTACAATGCCGGCGACATTGATTG
>JBOGOU010000383.1:0-17021 GCA_050748205.1 Pyrinomonadaceae bacterium
CCGTAGTCACGAGTCTGGGTTGCTGAAACTGCCGTGCCGAGATATTGACTGCGATGCGCAGAGGCTCAAATCCCGTATTCTGCCAGGCTTTGCCTTGCCCGCAAGCCGTGCGCAGTGTCCACTCGCCGATAGAAACGATGAGGCCATTATCTTCAGCAAGGCCAATGAACTCGGCGGGGTAGAGAAAACCCAAACCCGGATGCTGCCAGCGCACAAGCGCTTCCATACCCACGATCTGGAAGGTCTGAATGTTCACTTGCGGCTGGTAATAAATAATGAATTCGTCGCGCTCAAGACCAGGACGCATGTTATTTTCCAGAACCAACTGTCTCAGCGCTCTCGTCGTTCGACCCGACGTATAGAATTGATAGTTATTGCCATCCTGATCCTTGGCACGATTCAGCGCGGTACCGGCGCTCTTCAACAACGCCACGCCGTCTTTCGCATCATGAGGGTAGAGACTGATGCCGATACTTGTCGTAATAAAAAGTTCCTGATCATTGAACCTGAAGCGCTCACTTAGCGCATCTTTGATACTCTGGGCGATCTTTGCTGCGTCCTCTGTGCGCGTTACCTGTGGCAACAGCAGGGCGAATTCGTCGCTACCGAAGCGCGCTACCGTGTCGCTGTCGCGCACGCAACCGACAATCCGTTTGGCCACCTCGGTTAGTAGTTGGTCGGCGGTTAGATATCCCAGTGTGTCGTTTATGGTCTTGAACCGGTCCAGGTTGACCAACATTACGGCCAACATTTGTTCGTTACGCCGCGAAAGAGCCAATGCCTGCTCTAAACGATCCTTGAATAGAGCTTGATTGGGCAGATTCGTTAGGGCGTCATGATACGCAACATAATTCACTCTCTCCTCGGCTTGCTTGTATTCAGTAAGGTCTAAGGTGAAACAAACAACTTCCGGTTGCGATCCTGACAGGAGGGCAACGGTAAACAGCACCGGCACGCGACTACCGTCCTTGCGAGTGTATTCCTTCTCGAAAGGTGCGCAGGCCCCGGCCACCTTCAAATTCTCGATGGCCTCGCTATCCAGGTGGCGATGTTCGGGCAGAGTCAACTCACGCCAACTCAACTTGCCTGCGAGAACATCGTCACGAGTGAACCCGATAATCTTGAGGAAAGCATCATTGGCTTCCGTGATCGTTCCATCAAGATCCGCAAAACTGATTCCGGTGATATTGTGATCGACAACACAGCCGAGACGCTCTTCGCATCGTCTCAGGGCTTCGGATCCGGCTTCACTCGATGGTGGTTGCATACTCCAGTCCTTGATTTTGGGGTAAGGAACAAGACGGTACCCGTGATCTGGAATTGAATTCCGCGCCGCACGGAACCCGCGAAGCATGCCTGAACTAGAGCCTGTTTGCACTAATTTCTTGGGAGGGGAACCAGCTCGGTTCAGGTTGGTGTGAAAGGGTCTTACCCCGGCAGCTAGACTACCAAATAAGGCGTTGGATTCCAAGACTTTCTGGTTTCGCGTTGAGAATGCGTCAGTTTGGCAAGAAAGTGAGGAGTTGAGGACGATGAATCGGGTCAGTACCACCTCGCGGTAGCGGGTGGGTAATAGTTGCGCATCTGTGTGGACGTAGGGACCCACCCGCTACCGCGAGGTGGTACTGACCCGTTGATTGGCGGCGAGCCGAATTGCGGCAGTAAGCCCTCGGCAATTGAACTCGCTCACATCTTCGACTTCCACTCGGCAACGCGCTTTTCAAAATCTGCCAGGGTCACGGCGTTGGTGTTGGCTGCTTTGCCGATTTGAAGTGCCTTCTCGCCTGCGGCTACTGCCTCCGCCGTCTTTCCCTGTTCAGCGAGCGTGCGCGCCTTAAGACTCACGTTGCCGAACGTCTCCTTGATCTTAAGAGACTGATCGAGCCACTGCAGCGCCTCTTCCGTATTGAGTTTGTTCTGAAGAGCGAAGCTGGCAGCCTGAGAACGCGTGCTCCAATCGTCAGGCTTGGCAGCAGCAACGCTCGCACGCGCTTTCTCAACGGCAAGCGCTTTTACGTCCTTGATCTCAACAGTGAAAGGCACACTTATTTTCTCCCAGCGGATATTCACCTGCGCTGTGTTATCAGTTATTGGGTCGAAACTGTACATTAGCCATTCCTGATTATCAGCAACCATCTGCGGCTTGGACTTGACGCGCAGAACGTCCTTCTTATCGTCGTAAGAGAAACTGCCCCACTGTCCCGCATCGCCGTTGAAGATAATGGTCCAGTCGCCTTCCTTCGCCGGAATCGTGTGCAGGCTGTAGCGACCGGCGGCCAGAGGTTGGCCGTTGATCAATACGCCGTCACTTATTTCGAAGACGGTGGCTTCGTTTGCGCCAGTGCGCCAGACATGGCCAAACGGCACGATGGGCGCGTCTTTTACGCGCGTGCGCGCGTCGTCCAGGGTTGCCGTGCCACCAACGCTGCCCGCTGGTGGGTCGCCCCAAATCTTCCTTCCTTTTACGCCCGGACGGCTGTAGGTGATTGTGATGTCTGTGACGCCGACGGTCTGCATGACGCTCGCCTTCTGGCTGGGCCGAGGCAATCGTAGAGGGGCTTGCGCCAGCGCACTGGCGCTGAAGACCGAGAGAAAAACTAATGACGGAGTGGAATAGTAAAGAAATCGTCGCAGGATCTTCATTTCAATGCTCCTTCTGAACTTCGAATGGGTCTTCGGATGAATACTGCAGATGGCAGAAGAGGGATTGTATTACGCTCGCTCAAAACGCGAAAGCGCTCAGGTGCGTTGTATGACCTAATTTGCAAAGGTCGAAGAGTTCAGTTGGTTGGCGCCACTCAAATACTGAACCGCTCCCGGTTCCGTAATGCTCTTACGCCCCCAAGGTCGTGTACGCTTGTTGAGAATTTCAAATTAAGACGCTACCGGTGCATTGTATGACCTAATTTTTCAATTCTGATTCAGCTGTCGCGAGCTGGGGCCAAGTCGATAAAGAACGATCCACGAAATAACACAACGAATGTTCGTGCTTGTTCGCGTTATTTTGTAAATCGTTTTGACCTTCCATGGTTTCAGATCCGCTTATACCCTTAAGAACTGCCGCTCTATTCTTTTGACGCTTTCTCGTCGACCGTTCTCAGTCATGAATTGAATCCGCACAAGAGGATTTCACATGATCGCCTGAAAGCGACCTATTCTAATGCACTAGAAGATTGGCCTGGCCAAGCCGAGGAATTACTCATGCGCCATTAAATACACCATTAATGGTCACAAGCCTCAATGATGGCAGCTTTTCACAGGGTTCTTCGACCGATGGCACAACCGTTGCTCAACCTCAATATTGAATTCTTTGTTTTCAACAGGAAACCTTTACAAAGGAGACTTGGACTATGTTGTGGACCATTCTCGTGATTCTACTGGTGTTGTGGTTGCTCGGCTTCATTGGAAGCGTCGGCGGCAACCTCATCCATCTGCTGTTGGTTGTGGCCTTGGTCATCCTGATAATTAACCTCGTGTCCGGACGTAGACCGGTGGTTTAGGAGGCCTAAGGACAACGTCAAAAATAAGAGAAGTCGGAGCCCCTGCGCCTGACTTCTTAAGGGGCCTAGTGGAAACACTAGAGCTTAGTCCACAACAGGCAACGCTTCTTCGGTATGAAGGGGCGTTGCTTTGTGGCAAGTCCTATCTACTTCGGTTACTATCGGACACCTTCAGAATCCAATACCCAGGTGGAATAAAGGAGAAAGCCATGCCAACAAGGAAAGCGCGTAAGACCGCTAAGAAGTCCGGCACACGTAAGGTGACCTCAAAGCGATCGACAGCGTCGCGAAGAGCAAAAAAGACCACTGCAAAAGCTTCAGCACGCAGTCGCAAAGGGGCTTCGAAGCGTGCCGGCGCTGCAGCGAAGAAGCGCAGGACAGCTACGACAAAAGCTGCAACTAAGCGCACGAGAACTACAATTAAACGAGCGTCCACGAAAAAGTCTTCCAAGAAGCGCGCAGCCAAGGGATCTCTCAGCAAGCAAAAAGAGGTGGCGAAGGAAGTGCTCACCGGCGCGGCAGCGAGTGCGGCAGCAGGTGCAGTCAAAGGACCGGCGGAATCCGGCACTACGGTCAGTGGATTCGGGGAAGACCTTGAAAGGACAACCGAGTCACAAGACGAAGGCACCCCCGAGTCGCACGAAGGAGAGACTCAGAGTTAGCATTCAAAGGTAGGGTTTGCGGCGCCGCTAAGCGGCGACGGGTATATCAACCATCAGACAAGGTGAAAAGAGTGAGCCGCGATCCGGATAGAGACTCTGGGCGCCCGGGTGGAAGACCCGATGAGACACCCACAAGTCCTCATGATCCGTTGGACCCGGATCCGTCTCCCCAGCCTTTGCCTATACCGCCTGATGGAGAACCGCATGCGCCAGTTCGCGAACCGGAGACTCCCATGCCTGTGACAGATCCGGAACCGCCCGGGCCGACAAGATTAGCCTGACTATTTCTGTCGCGATTGTGCTTGCTTCAATTTCAACCGCCGTGGGCGGCTGCGGCGCGTTTCTCCATTTCTTCAGGAGACACGTCTTCTTTATGAGTTGCGATATGCCAAACGTGTCCGAAGGGATCCACTAAGCTGCCGCCTCTGTCGCCATAGAATTTATCTTCCACTGGCCTCTGTTCCTTCCCACCCTCTGCGATCGCTTGCTTGAATACGCCATCGACATCCTCTACGTAGATCATCAGGCTAACCGGTGAGCCTCCGAGCGTCGTCGGACTCACGTAGTTCATCTCAGGGTATTCGTCCGCTAACATGATCGGCGAGTCGCCGATCTTGATTTCAGCGTGACCAACCTTCCCATCCGGCTGGGCCATGCGAAACAACTCTGTGGCGCCAAATGCCTTTTTGTAATAATCAATCGCGGCAGCCGCGCCTTTGATGATCAGATATGGCGTCACCGAATGATAACCCTCGGGGATAGGCTTTACTGTGCTCATCATTTCCTCCTTTTTGCCTTTTTGCATCTGCCTAATGTCGTCCAGCAGGACTTGCTCATGACCCTGCGGGCTGACTTTCTCGTAAACCTTGCGCACCACGCCAGCGGGATCAATGACGAAGCTGGTTCGCTCCCAGAACTTCATGCCTTGCCACTCAGCCTGATTGATACCGCAGGCTTTCATCAGCTCGGAGTTTGTATCCGCAAGCAAGTCGATGTTGAACGCAAACTTATCGCAGAAGTCCTTATGTGAATTAACGTCGTCCTGGCTGACACCAACGACTGAGATTCCCGCTGCCTCGAAGTCGGCTTTGCTGGCCGTGAAAGACTTCCCCTGGATTGTGCAACCAGGCGTATCGTCCTTCGGATAGAAGTAAACCACCAGCCACCGGCCGGCGAAGTCAGAGAGTTTAACGGTTTTACCGTCCTGATTGGGAAGAGCAAAGTTCGGAAATGGCTTTCCTGGCTCAAGCATGTCGATCAGTCCTTTCCTGCTTTCGAGTTTTTTCCAAGTTCAGGTACTGATTTGGATTACTAATTCTAAAGCCTTTGGCTCTACGATCCAATGTTCTGGATGGGTGTGCCCATGTACCAGGTATTGCCGAATGGATCGGTTACTGCCGCCGTTCGATCGCCATAGGGCTGGTTCGCCGGTTCGCTAAATGAGTTTGCGCCACCTTTTAGCGCCCGCCGGTACCACTCATCAACATTGTCCACATACAGGTAGAACATCGTGGGCATTGGCTGGAAAGGACCATGCGCCTCGCCCATTTCGATGACCGAGTCGCCGATTCTAATCTTGGCGTGGAGTACAGGGCCTTCAGCTTCGGCGCGGTGGACAATCACCTCTTCCGCGCCAAAGGCCAGCTTCAGAAACTCGATCATTTGGGCCGCCCCTTGCGGGTGCAGATAGACATTCACGCTGCGCAAACCCTCAGCGGTATGGCTGCCCGAAAGGCGCCTGGCGATATACCACTGGTTTCCCGCAACGTCTTTCACGCCAGCCACGCGCTCTCCGTGGTCCTCAATAGGCCCGACCATCGATGTAGCGCCAGCATCCAGGGAGCGCTGGTAAATGGCGTCTACATCTTCCACGAAAACGTGAAGCGCCGTTGGTGTCGGCGTCCCTTGCCAGTTTTTCCCTCCCCCGATCATTAGAACTGAGTCGCCGATTCTATACTCAGCATGGATGCTGCCCTCCGAGCCCGTTCCAAAGATTGCTCCTTCAGCGCCAAAAACCTCTTTAACAAACTCGATAAGTTCCTCCGTCTCTCTAACCGCGAGATACGGCGTGACGGTGTGAAAGCCCTCACGAAATTCGACTGGTTTGACTGCGGTTGACGTCGTCATCGTAACTATTCTCCTTTGAAGGTCATCCCTAAGACGCACTTTGAACTCCTCACGCGGAAGATCGCGCAACTCGAGAGCGATGGCCACCAACGGCTCAATATAAGCGCTCACGCGGGGGCGTGCATCAGGACTGGTCCTGATTGTTTCCACCGCCAGATCAAGTTGTTCAACCAAGCTCTCAGCCATTCAGGTCACCCGGCTTCTGGCTAAATTGTGCTCGTAGAGTCTCGAGGCCGCGGAATTGAAGCTGCTTGATCGCACCCTCGCTACGCCCCAACTCCTGGGCGATCTCCCGAATAGTCTTCTCCTCAGCAAACCGTAACCTGACCACTCGACACTGGTCCGCCGGAAGCTGGTCGACAAGGCGAAAGAGACGCGCTCGCTTTTGTACTTCCTCCAAACTGAACTGCGTCATCTCTGTAGGGTCTTCCAGATCCATCACTTCATTCAGGTCGGATAGATCTCGGTCCCTCGCAGCACGTCGGGATCGATCAGCGACGACGTTTGCGGAAATCCGTAGCAGCCAGGCGGCGAAGGGCACGCCTCGCCAAGTAAAACGGGGTAGATACTCAAGAGCTTTTTGAAAGACTTCGGAAGTCAGGTCTTCAGCAGCAACACGATCTCCAACACGTCGCGCGATATAGGCATACACGAGCTCAAAGTTTCGTTCGTAAAGCTCTGCAAACCTGGCAGGGTCTTGTTGCGCAGCTTCAACCAGGAGGCGATCATTCGCCTCCTCCACGACTCCCATCGATGGGGGTTTTCCGCCAGCCATCTTCCTCTCTATCTATATAAACTCTTGAGGGCACAAGAAAGTTACGGGGACAAGGGGGGATCATTTTCCATTTGTCATTGGACATTTTTCATTGGTCATTTGGTATGTTCTGGCTGAGTTATTTGGTATTTGAGACTTTTCAACAGGTGCGTCATCGGGCCACTGGGAGAGCCTTTTCAATCCAAATGACCAATGACAAATGACCAATGACAAATGGAAAATGACTCCCTTTTGTCCCGTTTCAAGGTACTATATGCCAAACTCTTCCCTGCTGGCGTGCGTCTAAAGAGGTCAGGTTCTTCGGAATCACAAGTTATCTTCAAGGTGGACACCGAGGTAAAAGACAAATCATGAAGATCTGGATCACCACTTTATTGCTTCTCAGTTTCACCGTTGGGGCGGCGACCGTCGTCACCGCGCAGGAAGATTCGTCTTCGGCGACTGAGGAACAGCGACAGAAGGACAAGGCTGAGAAGGAAAAGAGGGCTTTTGCTCTGCTGGACCAGGTCGTTGATGAAGCGCAACTACTCAAGTTGGCAGAGAATCGCGCGAGGGTTCAGATTGGCGCCGCAGACTTGCTTTGGCAACGCAATCAGGGACGCGCTCGATCTCTCTTCGCACTCGCCGCAGACAACGTCGCAGAAATGATGCGAACGCTGAATGCGAATCCCACCCTTGATGCGCGCAGGGGTATCAACCAGGGCCGCGGCGCAGCCCAACTTCGCCAGGAGCTGGTCTTGACCGTCGCCCGTTATGATGCGCCGCTCGCTTATCAACTGTTAGCCGCAACTCGAACAACGACTCCAGCGGTAAGTACGGGAAATCTGCCGTTTGCCGACTCGGAAGAGAACCTGGAGCAGCGGCTGCTTGCACAAATAGCTGCTTTGGATCCAAAGCTGGCATTACAAAATGCCGAGCAAATGCTTGACAAGGGACAGTATCCCCGTTCCCTTCTCGAAGTGCTCGCCCGGCTTCAATTGAAAGACAAGGAAGCTGCCGCCAAGCTGGAAGACAAAATGGTCAAGCGACTCCAGTCTGCCAACATGCTTTCAACGTTTGATGCCGCTACTCTGGCGCTCAGTCTTCTGCGTTTCGGTCCGCGCCCTGCCGAGAACCCGCCGGCTAACGCCTCAACCGCAGCAACCAACGGCTCTCAAGTGCTCGCGCCAACGTCTTATACAGGTTTGATGGGATCTGTTATTGACGCAGCCCTTAAAGCCACGCCTCAACAGGCAAACACCCAGCGAAATGCAAACAACGTTCGCAACAGGCGCAACGTTCCCGGCGGCGGAGGGGCCGCGCTGAATAATGCCACGACTCCACCAACCGATGCGGAGGTTGAACAAAGCAACGCGCGAAGACTACTCAATAGTTTACAAATGCTGCTGCCGCAGATCGATCAACATCTACCGGCGCGAGCTCAGGCTGTTCGCCAAAATATGGGGGAACTGGGCATGGGGAATAGTCCGCGCGCAAATACGGCACAGATATATCGCGACATTCAACATGGCACATCAGAGAGTCTGCTGGCAGCGGCGCCTTTGGCCCCGCCAGTCCTCCAACCCAGAATCTACCAACAGGCCGCACTCAGGGCCCTCGATGAAGGAGATGCTGAGCGCGCACGCCAGATTGCTAATGATCATCTCGACGAGGCAACACGCAATTCTGTGCTTCAAGCCGTGGAGTTTCGTCAGACGTCGGAGAAGATCGATAGCAGTAAGCTGGAGGAGGTCCGCCGAACCCTTTCCGGGCTGCGCTCCGATAACGAGCGTATAGATCTTTTGCTCCAGTTGTCGGGTACGGTCCAGAAAAACAATCCGAAGCTGGCGTTACAGTTTCTAGACGAAGCGCGACAAATCACCAACCGGCGCGCCAGTAACTATCAACAATTCGAGCAGCAACTACGGGTCGCTGAAGCTTTCAAGGATTTGGAACCGGCGCGAGGTTTCGAGGTTTTGGAGCCGGGGATTGCGCAGCTTAATGAACTGCTCTCAGCCGCCGCGACGCTGAGTGGGTTTGAGGTCAATGTCTTCCAGGATGGGGAGCTACCTTTGGAAGGCAGAAATGGTCTGAGCAACATGGTGAGCCGGTATGGAGCGGTGCTCGGCGTGCTTGCGACAATGGATTTCGATCAATCTCAATCGTTGGCAAATCGATTTCAACTCTCCGAACCGCGCATCGTAGCCAAACTCTCGATCGTGCGTGGCATGCTGGGCCGAGAACCGGTTGGAGGAGCACGTAACTTGCAATTCGGACCTAATGCTTTCATTCGCCGTCCCGGACAATGAATTTCGAATTTCGGAATGCGAATTTCGAATTGTTTCTGACAGAGAATTCGCGCTCCGTTAAAGATCTAAAATCGGATCCAGAAGCCATTTGAGAGAGAACACTTTTCATTGAAAACACAAAATTCGAAATTCGCATTCCGAAATTCGAAATTTCTTTCCGCAATGGACCGGCGAGAATTCAATCTTGGCCTTCTGGCGACAGTCAGCGCAGTTGCTATTCTCCCGCTGAAAGGGCAGGGGCCGCTGCGTGTAAATGGCCCACGAATCATCGAACACATCAACGCCCTGGCGGAGTTTGGCAAGAACGCGCAAGGCGGAGTCAGCCGTCTCGCCTACAGCGAAGCGGACCTCCGCGGGCGCGAGTATGTAATGGGGTTGATGCGCGCGGCGAGGCTGGAGGTGAGTATTGATTTCGCCGGCAATATTCTCGGCCGGCGTGCCGGCAGCAACTCCGCTCTGCCGCCTTTATTGTTCGGCTCGCACATCGATACGGTGCCCGAGGGCGGAAACTACGATGGTGTTGTCGGGTCACTCGGCGCCATAGAAGTCGCGCAAACAATCTCGGAACACAATGTCACAACGCGCCACCCACTCGAACTGATTATTTTTCAGAACGAAGAAGGCGGCTTAATTGGCAGCCGGGCCATCGACGGCGAGTTGACCGAGAAAGAACTGGACCTCGTTAGTCGCAGCGGCAAAACAATTCGCGAAGGGATCAAGTTCATCGGTGGCGATCCATCCCGACTCGAGCTCATTCGCCGTAAGCCTGGAAGTTTGGCAGGCTATCTCGAGTTGCACATCGAACAGGGCGGTTCTCTGTATTCGGAAAAAATCGACATCGGCATAGTTGAAGGGATAGTGGGAATTCACTGGTGGGATGTCACTATTGAGGGATTCGCCAATCATGCTGGGACTACGCCAATGAACCAGCGTCAGGATGCGCTGCTGGCTGCTGCTAGATTCATCCAGGCGGTTAATGAGGTCGTGACCAGCGTCAAGGGCCGCCAGGTGGGTACCGTAGGAAGGATTCAGGCGCTCCCCGGAGCGCCAAATGTTATCCCCGGAAAAGTGGTTCTGAGCCTCGAGCTGCGCGACCTCGATGCACCGAAAATCAAAATGCTTTACGACCGTGTCTACGAAAGGGCCCAGGAGATTGCCCAGGCGAGCAAGACCAGGTTCGATTTCAAAGAAATAAATGTGAACGTGCCCGCGCCGACCGATTCGCGCATCCGTCAGCTGATAGGTGAATCGGCGAAGGAACTTGGACTAACGACAAAGCTGCTCCCGAGCGGCGCTGGACACGACGCTCAAGACATGGCGCGCCTTGCGCCCGTGGGTATGATTTTCGTTCCCAGTGTTGACGGGATCAGTCACTCGCCGCGCGAATTCTCACGACCCAACGACATCCGGAACGGCGCCAACGTACTGCTTCACACGCTACTCAAACTCGATCGCTCAGATGGCTGAGCCAAAGAACTAACATTCAACCCATTTTACTCACTCAATAGCAACTACCTGGACCCGAAGCAGGTGAAATGGCTGGAACACGAGTTAGCTAAGGACACTTCCGAGTGGAAGATCACGTTCCACCATCACCCGCCATACTCTTCCGGCGGAAAGCATGGATCGGATACTGCCCTGCGCAAAGTCGTCAAGCCAATATACTTGAGATACGGTGTCACAGAACCATTTGCGGTAGCCAATGGATCCCAAGCTCAACTCGGCGACACCACTCAATACAGAACCATTTGCGGTAGCCAATGGATCCTAGACTCAACACAAACGAGACCACTCAACAAAGTAGCCCGTGGCTCAATTCTTGCTGATTTGGCTGCTCCGCCTGATGTGCGCGCCCTAGCTTAGCGCAACCTTGAGCTAGCAAGCATGAGCCACGGGCTACCTTGTTGAGTGGTGCTCGCCGAGTTGAGCCTGGGATCCATTGGCTACCGCAAATGGTTTTGTATTGAGTGGTGCCAAAGCCACTGCCGACTGCCGACTGACCACTGACCACTGACCACCTCTGCCCTTCCAACTTATTGACCCACTGGTTACAATCGTGGCCCCCTTTTCGAACAACTCGTGAGCCCGGAGGTTAAGGATGAATTTCATTTCTCGCAGTACCCATTTCTGGGCTGGTACGCTTCTGTTTCTGAGTATCGGCCTCGCATTCCTATCATCATGCGCCAACACTGGTGGACCAAACGCCGGCACCAGTGCGAAAGGCACACCTG
The DNA here is from genome assembly GCA_050748205.1 of Pyrinomonadaceae bacterium. Classification (GTDB taxonomy): domain Bacteria; phylum Acidobacteriota; class Blastocatellia; order Pyrinomonadales; family Pyrinomonadaceae; genus PSRF01. The sequence goes on from JBOGOU010000383.1 coordinate 11,584, forward strand.
CGGAGGCTGAAAGATTTGTTGCCGATGCTGAGAAGCGGCTGCTGGATCTGAATGTCAAATATAGCCGGGCCGATTGGGTGAAGAGCACTTTTATCACCGACGATACGGAGGCCCTGTCTGCTGACGCTAACAAAGAAGTGATTGCCGCAACGACGGCACTCGCCGAACAGTCGCGCCGATTCGACGGCCTCGATCTCCCTTACGATACGTCACGCAAGATAAAGCTTCTGAAGCTGGCATTGACCCTACCCGCGCCTTCGGATCCAGCCGAGCGGGACGAGTTGACCAAGATCGCAGCCTCCATGGAGGGCGACTACGGCAAAGGCAAGTATTGTCCTGATGGCGATAAAGGGAAGTGTCTGAGCCTGGGCGAAATGGAAGAGATCCTCGCGAACAGTCGCGACCCGGAAGAACTCAAGCGTATCTGGCTGGGCTGGCGCCAGGTCTCGCCGCCGTATCGCAAAAACTATGAACGCTTTGTGGAACTGAGTAATAAGGGCGCGCGCGAGATGGGATTCAAAGACACTGGCGCGATGTGGCGCGAAAAGTATGACATGGATCCTGACGCCTTCGCCGCCGAGATGGAGCGACTCTGGCAACAGGTGAAGCCACTCTACGATTCTCTTTACACCTATACGAGGAAGAAGCTCATCGCTAAATACGGCAACCAGGTGGTGCCTGCTGACGGGCCAATTCCGGCTCATCTGTTTGGCAACATGTGGGCGCAGCAATGGAACAACATCTATCCGCTGCTTGCGCCGCAAGGAGGCGATCGGGGCTACGACCTCACCGCCATTCTGAAAGCACGAAACACGGACGCGAAACAGATGGTTCGCTACGGCGAGAGCTTTTTTACATCAGTCGGTTTCGAATCATTGCCCGGCACTTTCTGGGAGCGATCGTTGTTTGTTAAGCCGGTGGATCATGAAGTAGTCTGCCACGCCAGCGCCTGGGACGTGGATTTCGAGAAGGATGTTCGTCTCAAGATGTGTATCCAGATTCGCGAGGAAGACTTCACCACGGTCCATCATGAGCTCGGCCACAACTATTACCAGATGGCCTATGCCCGGCAGCCTTTCCTCTATCGTGATAGCGCCAACGATGCGTTTCACGAAGCCATCGGCGACACGATTGCGTTGTCTGTAACGCCACCGTATCTCAAACAAATCGGCTTGATTGACAAGGTGCCCGACCAGAGTGCGGATATTGGTTTCCTCTTGCAGCGGTCGTTAGAGAAGGTGGCATTCCTGCCATTTGGTTACCTGGTGGATCAGTGGCGCTGGAAGGTTTTCTCCGGCGAAGTCAAACCTGGTGATTACAACAGTGCCTGGTGGGCTTTGCGAGAGAAATACCAGGGAGTTGCGCCACCCGCGCCGCGCACGGAGCAGGACTTTGACGCCGGCGCAAAATATCACGTACCGGCCAACACACCGTACGCCAGATATTTTCTCGCGGCGATCCTTCAATTTCAGTTTCATCGGGCCCTGTGCCGTGAAGCCGGCTTCAATGGACCGCTGTATCAATGCTCAATCTACGGGAACAAGAAGGCAGGCGAAAAACTAAGGCAGATGTTGGCGATGGGTCTCAGCAAGCCTTGGCCCGAAGCGCTTAAGGCAATGACCGGTGAAGATAAGATGGATGCAACGGCAATCATCGACTATTTCGCACCGCTCAAGCAGTGGCTCGATGAAGAAAATAAGAAGTAAGTGATTTGGTCTTGGACTTTGGACTTTGGACTTTGGTCTTGGGTCTTTGCTCTTTGGTCTTTGCTCTTTGAACTTTGACCTTTGTACTTAGTGCTTTGTACTTGATTTCAGTTTTAGTAACAGCTTTAGGGGCTAAACAAAGAACAAAGCTCAAAGACCAAAGACCTAAGTCCAAAGGCCCAAGACCAAATCATTGCATCTGCCAAACATCGCCGCTGAAGCCGTCGTCCTGTCTGCCCGTTTTTCCACCAAAGATCCAAAGTTTGTCATGGAAGACGACGCTGTATTCGGCGCCGCGAGGCGACCACGGGGCAACGGATTTTTGCCATTCAATACCATCACTTGAAGACCAAACGTCGTTTACGGTTCCCTCTTTCCTGAGTCCACCCAGAACCCATACCTTTTCATCGAAGACGAGGCAGCCATTGCCACTGCGATCCATCCAGCCGGGCGCGGAAAGCGCTTCTGTCCAGACTTGCCCATCTGTGGAATGCCAAACACCGCTCCTGCCAATCACCCAGATCTTTCCTTGAAATACCAGCGCGTCATCATTTCCCGACCACGGGGAGTGTTCGGTGACTCTTACCCAATCCTTTCCGTCAACCGAACTCCAGACATCGTCCAGGATCTTTGACGGTAGCTGATCTCTGCGTCCGGAGCTTTCCGAGCCGCCTAAAACCCACATTCGATCCTGGTACATGATCACCGAGTGGCCTCTTCGCTGAGACCAGGCCGCACTGGGTGTGACTAGTGTCCAGTCGACACCGTTCGAGGAAGACCAGACGTCGTTCTTGAAATTGTCCCAGGTTCGCTCCATCCCTCCCATCTTCCACAACTTGTTCCTAAAGAACACGGTTTCCATCCCATATCTCTGACCCCAAGCAGCATTTGAAGAGTAGTGCGTCCAACGAAGTCCATCGACGGAGGCCCACGTCGATCTGTTACCAACCATCCACAACTTATCCCAGGCCTCAACCGGCATGAGAGTCATTGGCCACTCACCGTAACGACCACATGAGTTCTGCCAACACCATTCGCCCTCCCGGCAATCTGGCCAACAGCCTGTTTTCGGCCGCTTCGCCCGGGCCCAGGTGTAATTGCTTTCCGCGTTGAAGCTGGCGGACCGAGAATCTCCACTGCGGTCGCTCGGGATTGAGGCACTCATGACGATGGCAGCGGCGGCAACAGCAATAAAGACACTTTGCAGGTTCTTCATTCTCGCTCTCTCCTTCGAGACGAGTTAATACTCCAAGCATCTTATTAGACGCGAAGGCAAGAATTATTCTTCCAAATGCAGCGCGGGTGGAAGCGCGGGCATCTTGCCCGCACTTGCCGGCGAGTCTTCGAAGTAACCAGAAACCGATCGGCGGTGATTAAATCGAGCTAATGCCCTCGGTGCGAGCAAGATGCCCGCGCTCCAGATGTTTAGTTGTGACGTGAGGATGAATGTCGGGAGAAATGAGGCAGTGAGATGGAGGTTTCGTATCCCTTGGCTCAGTGCGGGCAAGATGCCCGCGCTCCAGTTGTTAGTGCGGAGCCACTGCCTGTCTTGTTTTTACTGCCCGCTGCCCCTTGTAATTACTTCTGCCGCGAGAAACTTTGCCACGACATCAGACGGCCAGTAACAGTGTCTTGTGCTTTCACGAACCGTGGCAAGCTTGACCTGAATAAACTCGTCAGTGGTGATGATAGGAACTGCGGAGTGTGGCGCGTCCATTCGTTTCGGCATAATTCTGTTGCGAAACACCTGCCGGATCAGTCTTGGCCTAACGACTTCCGGCACACCCTGTTCGGAACCCACATCAATGGGAAGCGGGGGAGCTATTTCGAGTTGAGCTACTGCGCGAAGGCTCCCTCGAAAAGGCCTTCTCGGCATCTTTGAACTGTAATCAAACGACTCATCCGGCAGCAGTTCCGCACCCACCCCAGCCAGAGAGATTCCCTGATGTTTGCTTGCAGCGAACTCTTTCATAATGACTCCTTAGACTCTAAACAATTCCAATCGGGGGAACCTTCCCCAAAAAAGGTCCTCTTCGGTCTTTTTGAATCGAGTCGGGTTGACCAGGTTGTTTACGCCTTTAAAAATTGCCTCCGGCGTCGCCCGGCACGTGTGTCCTTTTGGCCCTGGTGTAAGACTTAGAGACACCCGAGCTTGAAAGGACTCCATCATCAATTTGGAAACCTCTTTGCCTTGCCTGAGGCTGATGCTTTTTCCGGTTCGCTATCTGCTAGGCGTGCTGATGTTCACATCAACCTTCTTGTTACCGCTGAAAATGCGACCACCAAAAACGAGTAGAGCCGCGACCACGATAATCACAAAAATCACAAGGACTGCGACTACTCCTGTGCTACCGCTACCACCATCGTCTCCCATCTAATTTTGTCCTCCTATAGAAATTGAATCACCCGGCGGTTGTTTCTCCGCCAAGCAGTGTTAAGACTTCGCCTGTGACATAGCTTCGTATTTCGGTCGCGGTTTAGTTTTGACTCCAGACCCGGCTTCGGTTGGTGTTGCTCGGGCAATGGAGGCTTCGGCTTTGTGATCTGAACATTCAGCAATATGCTCAGCCTTCCGCTTCTGCTTGTCCGTGTAACTCGACTTGTCTCCCCTTGGCATCCTTTCCTTACCCCCTTGTGCAGGATCTAACTCTTTCGAAAAACTCCAAACACTCGATGCAATTACTGCGCCGACATAGAAAAGAAAATTATGCAGAACCGCGAGGTCTAAGCTATGGAGGGACTTATACCCAGGGAGCGTTGGCATTGTGATTGCGCTATGGCGGTCCAACAGTTCTTTTGCGGAAAGACACTGGTCTGTAAGTAAACAATGACTGATGAGCAATGTATAAGAAGCCTACACACAAGGAGGGAAAGCCGAAAATGCCTGGGAGAAAGAGATCAGGATTTCTGACCGGACGAGTGAACCGATCCCGGCCGCGCCCGATTGTTCCTTGTACCTGCAAACAAGTTTCGTTCCGAACGGTCCCACTCCAAAAATGACAAGAATCGAGAAACTCCAAAAGGCGGGCATCCTATCGGAGCTCCTACATCTGCCCCGCAATTATTAGTAGCTTCGAAAAGGGAAAGATCATTGATGGATACTTCGAAACTCTCGAAGATTTCATCGGATACCGTGGCCGGAAGCTGCATCGAGCCGAGAAGGCACTCCTTAGGTTCCTGAAGAGAAGCGCGAGCTGAGCCATTTGACATTTTTCATCACTACTGTCCCAACGTGATTTGCTCATTGTTTATATCTTGTTGTAGTGGTCGACTTAACTCCGATGCATGTTGGAATCGATTTCAATTCACGATGGGCTAATGCTGGACTCCCGCGCGCTGCGAGTCAACGGGTCAGTACCACCTCGCGGTAGCGGGTGGGTCCTCCGCTCATTAGCTCGATGATTGAGAACCAGCGAGACAACCCACCCGCTACCGCGTGGTGGTACTGACCTCATGGGACCGCGGCCTGAGTGACTGCCAGTGCGGACCTCGGTATCCGCGAAGTGGTCCTGACGCTCAACCAATTACCGCTCGACCACGGAACCATTTGCGGTAGCCAATGGATCCTATGCTCAACGTAACCAGCACCGCTCAACCACACAGACCTAGCAGGCTGCTGAAAAACAGATTTGGAGTGCGGCGGCAAGCGTAGCGCGACGCCGCTTTGGATTGGCGAGCCATAAAAACCTAAAGAATCCAAAGCGGCGTCGTTGTCGCCGCACTCCAAATTTT
>JBOGOU010000384.1:0-8796 GCA_050748205.1 Pyrinomonadaceae bacterium
TCTCAATACCGTCAATCACACCACCCGCAGAGAGATCCAGGTCGTTCGACATCCTCTTAAAAACCGGTGTGTTTGATGCCAATTTGATTACTGGCGCAATCGCATTGCCGATCGTGGTTCCCCGACCCGTTGTGAAAACTACAATCGTAGCGCCGGCAGCAACGAGACCGGGGGTCGACTCCTGATCGTAGCCAGGCCCTTGCATCAGATTGAGACCGCGATTTCGCGGCGTCTCGGCGTAGTCAACCACTCCTTCCACTCGTGTGGTACCCGCTTTGGCAATGGCCCCAAGTGATTTGATCGTGATGTTCAGAAGACCGCCCGCGGTGTTTCCAGGACTCGGGTTCTGATTGAGAACTGCGCCAAACTTTGAAGCGTACTCTTTGTACCAATCTACCATCCGATAGATCGCCCGTCCTGTTTCAGTATCCTTCGCCCGGTTAGCAAGGATGTGCTCTGCGCCGCAAAACTCCGGCACTTCAGTTATCAGGACCGTACCGCCTGAACGAACGAGAAGATCTGCCGCACGCCCAAGAGATGGATTGGCTGAGATGCCGGAAAAACCATCCGAGCCGCCGCACTTTACACCAAGCACAAGCTCGCTCACGGGGAATTTTTCGCGCGCGTTGCGGTTCGCTTCCGGCAGCATTCGCTCGACCTCTTTGAGCCCGCGCTCGATCGCCGCCTGAGTTCCACCTACTTCCTGAATGCCAATCTTGGCGACAGGCTTAGCAAAAGATTTATCCCGCTTAAGCAGATACTTCTCAACCTGTGCGAGATTCGTTTTTTCGCAGCCCAGATCGATCAGGATCACGCCGCCAACATTCGGATGATCGGCGTAGTTCGAAAGCGTTCGCAGCATGACATCGATAGTTGAACCGTCCTGGCATCCACAGCCCTTGTTATGAGGAATCGCAACCACCCCATCAACGTTTGGGTATTTCTGGCGATTGTACAGGGTGAACTCCGCCATCATTGAGATCTGTTGCGCCTCGTGACTGGCACACATACTCGTCGGGACGATTAGGATGAAATTGCGCGTGCCAACACGGCCGTCCGGTCGACGAAAACCCATAAAGGTCGCGCGTTCTGCTTCCGGAACGTAGTCGGGTGGCGGAGTATGAAGATCGTCGGGCAGGTTGCGAACAATCGGAACCTCATTCGACATATTCTCGTGCGTAATCGGTTCGCCTTCTTTTATGCCGAGGGAAGTACCTATAGGCTGTCCGAATTGCAGCACAAACTCTCCGTTGGGGATGTCACTTGTTGCGAAACGATGCCCGGGAGGAACGGTCGCGAGCACCTGGAGCAGCCGGCCAGCCGGAAGGATGAGTTCGAGCCCGGGAGTAGTCTCTTTCTTCACAACAGCGACGTTGTCAGTCTTGTCGACAATGATTGCGTATTCACTAACGGGAACGGTTTCTTGAGTGGCAATGATAGACATAATTTATTTCACTCTGAGTTCACTAAAACTAGGCTGCCAAGACATCCGGCAGGATCAATGATCTAACATTGGGATGCAGTCGCAGCCACAATCCGGGATTCTCATCGAGCTGCGTCGCCCTCTCAGTCGGGTTAGTGGAAATCTCGGTCTCTAAGAGGCGGCGATAGCTCTCGCGCTTTCCGGGAGCTGTGCTCGCATCTACGATCGATTGGACAATTCTCCTGGCGCTGAGAATAGCAGCGGGACCAAGAGTCAGAATGTGAGTGGCCTCGCGACACTCTGTTTCATCCGCCTCGCTAACCGTGCTGCCGCCGGCTTTGAACTTGGTAATGTGGTGCTCCAGGATGCTGGAGGAAACCGGAATTATTCCTGCTACGTCCTCAGCGGTTGCTCCGGACCCCGGCTTGATATAAGCAAGATGTGAGGCGCTTTGCGCCTCTGGTCCTAATCCCAGGAAGAAGATATCAATACCGCCTAAGGCGCCAAGCCTTTCCACGTAGCTGGCAATCTCTTGCTCAAGATCATCTGCGTCCGTGCGCATGGAAGTGAAGCTCTTAACTTTTCGGAAAAAGGCTTCGCCAAGGAGGCGCTCGAAGTCGCGCACGAAGCTGAAGCCATTATCAACACGCATCGGTGCAAGCGCATCCTGTGTAAAGACATGGAGACGGCTGAACAGTTCATCGTATTCGTCCGTAAGAGCCATCTGACCGAGGAGACGGTGCAGGGCCTGAGCGCCACGCCCGCCTAGCAAGACAATGACCAGATCGTCGGGTTTGGCCTTGGCTGCCTCTGCTAGTTCCTCAAACATAGCGCGCCCGACGGCTTCTTCCGATTCCAGTACCTCGTAAGTCATACTTCGCGCAGGTAAGTTGAGCGTTTCAGTTTGGACAGATTGCGAGTCACGAAGCCAAAGATTCGAATTTCGGATTTCGAATTTCGGATTTCGGATTTTTTCTTTTTCTAGCGCTGCGCTTGAATGGTCTCTCATTTTGAGTAACAGGTTCTTAAATTCGCAATTCGAAATCCGAAATCCGAAATTCTTAACTGGTTTTACCAATCTTCCTCGAAGGGCCGACTTTACCACGGGGAGCGTGAATTAGACAAGATGAATCTCAGCAAGAACGGCCGGGAAAACATGTCTAATCTCGCGATAAGTCAAGAACTTGGGCTTGACCGGTGTCCAAAAGAGGTGCTAAACAACATTCCACGACTTTCACAAGTGGTCTAACCAACTCACTTTAAGGGCTGGAAACTAAACATATGGCCTATTCTCCCTTGGAACTAAACGGCAAAGTTGCAGTCGTTATCGGCGGTACCTCTGGTATCGGTCGCGCCATTGCTCATGGACTCGCTGAGGCGGGCGCGGATGTAATCCCGACCTCGAGACGAAAGGAACAAGTCGAGGCGGCCGCGGTAGAGATTGAGCAGCGTGGACGACGTTCACTGCGCATCACTTCAGATGTCGCCGACCGGGCTTCTTTGCAACGGGTCCTCGATAAAGGAATCAAAGCATTCGGCAAGGTAGACATTTTGGTCAACTCCGCTGGCCGAACCAAGCGCGGGCCGACTTTAGACTTCAGTGAAGAGGATTGGAATAACATCCTCGAAACAAACCTAACGGGCACATTGCGCGCCTGCCAGGTTTTCGGGCGTCACATGCTTGAACAAAAGTATGGACGAATCATTAACATCGCGTCCCTTGCAACTTTCGTTGCGCTTTACGAAGTCGCCGCTTATTCAGCCAGCAAAGCCGCGGTTGCCTCGCTGACAAAATCATTAGCGATCGAATGGGGTGCGCGCGGCATATGTGTCAATGCGATCGCGCCGGGCGTCTTTCGCACAGAGCTCAATGAGAAACTGCTTGACGAGACGGAACGCGGGCGTGAATTCCTACTGCGCACGCCGATGAAACGATTCGGTAAAGTCGAAGAGCTGGCCGGAGCTGCGGTGTTCCTGGCGTCCGAAGCAGCTGGTTTCGTGAACGGCGAGATTTTGGTGGTAGACGGAGGCTTCCTCGCTAGTGGAGTCAATCAGTAAAGTCAGACCGACTCGGTCAAAGAACCCCAAAGAAAGATGGCCAAGAAGACAGAGATCGCAGAAAAGACTGCACGCATAACGCGGATGCTCGCCGAGGAGAGTCTCGCTGGAGTGTTGATCAGCGCGCAGCACAATTTCTCCTGGCTCACCGCAGGCGGCAGAAGCGGGATTGACCTGAGTCGTGAAGTGGGAGCAGCTGCGCTGCTTGTGCGCGCTGACGGTAAACGATTCGTGCTGGCGAATCGCATTGAGATGTCTCGTCTCCTCGCTGAAGAAGTCTCGGACGAAGACTTCGAGCCGGTGGAGTTTTCATGGGAGGAAGAAAAAGCTTCGCCAAGTTTTATGGTCGACCTCGGCCTCCGCCTGCTGAGCGCAGGAGGCGCCCTCGGCTCAGATCTTCCTTCCAGCAACGCCACAACGATCGAAGGAGCGCTGGCCCGCTGCCGGTATCAACTCACTGCATCTGAGATTGAAAGATACCGCTTGCTGGGCAGTGATGCTGGCCTGGCGATCGATAGCCTGGCGAGAAGCCTGGAGCCGGGATTGACGGAACTTGAGATAGCGCGACGCGCAAGCGACGCTTTAGCCGCTCGGCATGCCAGGCCCGTCGTTGCGCTCGTGGCAGCGGACGAACGAATTAAGAGGTTTCGACATCCTGTCCCTGGTGATCGTGCTTGGAAGAAGTCTGTGATGGTTGTGGTTTGCGCGCGGCGTGAAGGTTTGATCGCCTCACTGACCCGCGTTGTTTTTGTCGGGTCGATCCCCGATGAACTGCGACATCGGACACTCGCCGCTGCCCGCGTCAATGCAGAATTGTATTCAGCGACGAGGCCAGGCGTGTCTGGATCTGATCTCTACAGAGTGGCCGCACGCGCGTATGAACAGGAAGGCTTCTTGCGCGAGGAGCAATTACACCACCAGGGTGGGGCATGTGGCTATCGAACGAGAGACTGGGTGGCTCACCCGTTATGCACAGAGACGGTTCAAGTTAACCAGGGATTCGCCTGGAACCCATCGGTCACAGGAGCAAAAGTTGAAGAGACTTGTATCGCTTCAGCTGAAGGGATCGAAGTTATTACTGCGAGCGCTGGCTGGCCGCAGATCACTCTCACTGTTGACGGTCGGGAGTACTCCTCTCCAGACGTGCTATCTCTTTGATGCTGACGCAGGCAGTAGCCCGACCGTTAGGGAGGGCTTCAGCGCTGCGGATCAAAGCCCTCCTTGACAGTCGGGCTACTGCCCCGATCGCCGGGAGCTTCCTCTTCCGATTCTTGCGCCTTCTGCGCAAGCATAAGGTGATCGCGCATGGCGATCCGTGCTGCTTCAGGATTTCGCTCACGGATGGCTCGATAAATTTTCCGGTGCATCTCGGCCGACTCTTTCAAGTCTTTCGCCCGTCTGACAGTCTTGCTTCGCTCTTCGAAGAGTATCGTGGCGACCATGTTCATGAGAGCCGTCAGAATGCGATTTCCAGAAGCCGCCGCCACAGCCTGGTGGAAGCGCATGTCATGGGCAAGAAACTGCTCGGGCTCGTCAAGCGAGGCAAACATTCCAGTCAGTTCCTCAGACATTGAAGCCATCTGGTCGCTAGTCGCGCGCTCGGCGGCCAATCCGGCGATCGCCATCTCCAGCGATTGACGCGCCTCAAACATTTCGGGAGGGGCGAATCCATGCAGTGAAGCCATTAGCCGCAGCGGGCTGCTATCCAATGATGGCGGGCCGTCGGCCTCGACGACGAAAGTTCCGGCGCCTTGTCGTGGTTGGAGAACACCGACAGCGGCCAAAGAACTTATCCCTGCCCGCAGGGTTGGGCGGCTGACACCGAGTAACTTGGCGAGGTCTCTCTCCGGAGGCAGGCGATCACCCGGACGCAACTCACCGCTGTGAATCATCTCCTGGAGCTGGGAGACGACCTCCTCGGAAGTAGTGCCTCGCCGGTCGGAGTCAATCGTCTTGAATAAACTAGCGTTTGAATCAGCCATTGCCTGGTTACTTTATCGCAATAACCACAACGCAAGGTCGCGTGCGGCCTTATTGTTCTCGAACTCGGCCGGGAGCCTTCGGCCATCCACGTATTCGTTATACAACCATGGGTCGCCAACGGCAAACACTCGACCCTTCCCAAACTCTGACGCCGCCACAATTGTTTCGTCGCCATTTTCGAGAACAGCCCTGGCAGGTGGAGTGATTGACAGAGTGCTAATCTCCTTAAGAAAAAGCTGCTTCGCCGTTTTGAATATCGGATTGGGCGTCGGAACCATGATCTTGCCTGTTGCGAACTCATTTCCCTGTACACGATTTAGACTGTTCTTTTTGAACTGAATGCCAAACTTCTCGGCTAATTGATTGAAATGGTCAAATTCTGCGTTACCAAGATCGTTTCCCATCAGGACTAGAACACCGCCCGCCTTTACCCAGTCGACAATCGCTTTGATGTGCTGAGGCTCAATGAAATTCGGTTTGTCAGTCTCTTCTTTGGTATCAGGGTCAACAATGATGTAAATATCAGCTCTCCTTAGATTCTCAGGATTAGGAGCTTCGCCTAACGACTTCGTGCTGGCGCCAAAGCTTCGAAAAACATTGCCCCAGAAATAAAAGCCACTGTTCGGCATTTCTTCCCACTTGTAGTGATAGGGAGCGAGCTGTCCAGTCGCGTCCTTCCTGGTTTCGTTGTTGAAATAGGAATCAAGGACTACTGTTTTGCCTCTACCAACTGTCTGCTGAGGAGCAATCTCTATTTCGTTGCTCGCCAACAGGAAGGCGCCGACGCCTTTGGCATCGTTTGTGACCACCCTCTCACTGAGATAATACTGATAACTTCCGTCTCGATAGGGATTCCCTCCCAACCCTGCGACGCTTACTGTGCCGGTGAGATTGATCTGTCCATTCGCGTCAGCGATAAATTGTCTTAGTATCCCTTTGTAACCATTCTCTGCAACCTTGAGATATGCGCTCGGCAGATAACCCTTGCGCACACCTTTGGCCAGCGCATAGACAAACATGCAAGCCGCTGAGGACTCGCGGTAATTGCCTTTCTCGGTGCTCTTATCGAGCACCTGATACCACAATCCTGATTTCGGTTCCTGGTATTTCTTTACCGCTGCGGCCAAACGCTCAAAAATGGCAATCAATTCCCTTCTCCGAGGATGTTCGGCAGGAATATGATCCAGAGTGTCTACCAAAGCCATGGCATACCAGCCCATCGCTCTGCCCCAAAAATTCGGAGAGCGCCCAGTGGATGGATCTGCCCACTTTTGTTTTCTTGACTCGTCCCAGCCATGATAGAGCAGTCCCGTCCTGGAATCCCGCGCGTGTTGTTCCATCAGCACAAACTGTCTGACAATGTCGTCATAGGCAGAATCTTCGTGAAAGATAGTGGCGTATTCAGCATAGAAAGGTTCGCCCATGTACAAGCCGTCAAGCCACATTTGAAACGGATATATTTTCTTATGCCAGAAGCCGCCATCCGACGTGCGCGGCTGATTCTTTAGCTGCTCACACAAGAGCGCAACAGCTTTGCGGTATTTTTCCTGGCCTGTAACCTTGTAGAGAAGAAGCAGGTTTCTGCCAGGAAGGACGTTGTCAATGTTGTAATCGTCGAGTTTGTAGGTACGGATAGTGCCATCAGTTGTCACAAACTGATCCATCATCCGCTGGATGTACCTGAAATACTTGCCATCGCCCGTGCTCAACCAGACGCCTTCCATTCCCTTCAGCACGACTCCTTGCTCGTAGCTCCATTTCAGCGGCTTATCAGCATCCGGTTCCGACGATTCCTTCCAGACCTTCATAACGGTCGCCGCCATTCTTTCCGACAGAGGCCGGGTCTGTCCTCGGACAGGAAGACGCGCCGCCGACAACAAGAGGACGAGGCAGATGATGAAAAGGAAGAATCTCATAAACAGCGCGGCCTGGTAGTGAGTCACTTTGTTCTTTCCCATTCAAGGCTCTTCTCTGGGACCGCGGGCGTCTCGCCCGCAGTGTGCGCAATGCTCAATCCCGTCGCTAAGGAACTCAAGCTCTTCTCTGGGACCGCGGGCGTCTCACCCCAGCTCCCCTAGTCCGACGCGAGAGCCTCGTTCAAGGACAAAAACCTGTTCGCGCTTTGCGCTCATTGCGGGCGAGACGCCCGCGCTCCCAGTGAGGAGCTTGAGCCAATCGCGCAAACTGGACCTCACGCAGCCCTCTCCACTTGCCGAGAGGACGATCCACGAAATATCACGAAATACCACTAAAAACTTTTCGTGTTTGTTCGTGGGGTTTCGTGGATCGATTGTTTTGACCGTGCCAACTCTCAAGTCAGAACCGACCAAAGCTTATATCAGCTTTCCGTTGATGCGAACATTGCGCAGTTCCATGTTCTTGACATTCTTTACTATGTTGGGCTGGGCAACATTCTCAAATACGCAGTCCTCGAGGCGCAGGTTGGAGATGGGGGCATCCTTGAACCCCTGCACGTCAAGAGCGTACTTGCTTTTGCCGCTCCTCAAATTCCTTACCACAAAGTTGCGAACCACCGGCGTAAATTTGCCTTGCTCGCCTTCTTCATAGTTAAAGTCGATGGTGATTGCCGCATGGGCAACCTGGCCCACATGGATGTTTCTATAATAGAGATTCTCCAGTAGGCCACCGCGCGTTCGGTTGTTCTTGACGCGCAACGCGTGGTCGAGATTCGGACTATCGAGCCGGCAATCTTCCGCAAAGAGGTTGCGAACTCCACCCGAAATCTCGCTCCCAACAGTGATGCCGCCATGACCGTCCTTCATCTGGCATCCCTGAATTATTAGGTTCTCCGACGGCGCGTTAAGGCGGCGCCCATCAGCATTTCGCCCCGACTTAACCGCGATGCAATCGTCACCAGTGTCGAAGTAGCAGTCTTTGATCAGCACATCAACGCACGACTCCGGATCGCAGCCATCGTTGTTAGGACCGTGACTGCTGACCTTGACGCGCTGCACCGTGACGTTTCGGCAAAGCACCGGATGAATCTCCCACATGGGCGAGTTTCTTATTGTTATGCCCTCAATAAGAACATTCTGGCATCGATAGGGCTGGATGAACTGCGGCCGAAGATAATGGCCCTCCCCGAATATTCGTTCGCGAACAGGCACGGCCTGTTCAATCATATCCACGAGAGCAGTTCTGGCCTTTCTCTGATTCGGGTCACCTTCTTTCCACCCATACCGCGCGCGCCCATTCCACGGCCACCAGGCTTCAGCGTCTGCTTGCCCGTCCAAGGTGCCTTCGCCAGTGATTGCTATGTTCTCCTGCTCGAAGGCGTAGACGAACGGCGAGTAGTTCATCAACTCCATGCC
>JBOGOU010000385.1:0-25935 GCA_050748205.1 Pyrinomonadaceae bacterium
AAGTAGCTCATCAATCTGATAGGATTCCGTGGATGGCCCGTCGACAAGATCTACCTGAGGTTATTGAGGTTTACCGGGATGGCGTTTGGCGTCGCGAGGCCGAGAACCGCATCGAGGATGCTCCCTCGGCTGAGAAGTATATCGAGCGAGTGGGTTTCTGCAGCGCCATGACAGATTGCCGCCGTCCTGGGCCGTCTCTCTATATTGCGGTCTGTGGCCGTCGTGACGCTCATATGCCTCGCAACGTGCAGAAGGACCCGGAGAGTAGGCTTGCCTGGACGATCAAGGACGATGTAATGCGACGCGGCCGCGTTTACTACGGCAAACTGCTAAGAAACCGCTCAACTTTCATTGCACGCCGGCTGCTTTCATCTTTCAACGCCATTTGGGGAGTCCCGCGCGAAAAGGAGGGCAAAATGTTGTTGCCGGCAGCGCAGGCGGTGTTACGAGCCTTGCGGCGGGAATGGGAAATGGGAACCCGAGAACTGCGCCAGGTAAGCCGTATTGAGAGAAGATTAGACTTCAACAAGGCGCTGGATGAGTTGCAAAAAACCTTCAAAGTAATTCCGTCGGAAGTCATCTACAAGCCGACTTTTACGTACATCTGGTCGTTGGCGGAAAGCAGATTTCAGGACGAACTACACACTAGAGTTGACAGAGAAACCGGGCTAAGAGAGATCGCTCGGGCTTACATGTCTGGGGCGGGGATGACCTTCCGAGGGGAACTCACGAGCGTTACGGGTTTATCAAGGCCAGACGCAGGTTCAGCCCACTGGTCGTTGGTAGATGACGGGGACGCAGAGAGGGTGGCACCAGGAGTGTATCGCTGGCGCGGTCTGACTGCTCATCCTTTGTCACCCGAGCCTCCCGTCCCCAGGAACGACTCCGACTCCTTGAGTTGACGCTCGGCGTCGTGCAACGTCTTCCTCTCCAACTGTTCCATTTCGATCGCCAATGGCAGGTGTTCTTGAGTAGCGCTCAACCGGCGTAACATTGAAAGACTTTCTGCTTGATCAAGACTTCTGCTTGCAGCTGCCTCGATTGTCTGCAGCCGCGCCCTCGTTTCGAGTAAGCGGGAGTTGGCCTCGTCTTTGAGCTTGCGCAACTCTGCCAGATCAGACTCGAGATCACTGAGCAGCGCTGTTGTAGTGGGACCTGTTAGAGTTCGAGCGCGGTTAATCCTGCCGCGGACCTTAACTAGTTCGCGGTCAGTTTTGCCAATGATGCGACTTGCCGTCAGCCGAGCAGCGAGCGTTTCGCGATAAGCGTCGGCGAGCAGCGGACTCCTTTGGCTCATCTCGCGCAACGTTTTGCGTTCCGCTGTCGTCAATTCCTGCGTGAACCAAACCACTTCGGTGGCTGTGATCCCATCAGCGGCTAGTTTGTCCCGCAAACGGTGGAGCCAACGCCTGCGATAGATTTGCAAGAGTATCAGGACGAGTAAACCAGCCAGCAAGCCGAAACCGAAGGTAGCGGCGGCGACCAGGAGGTAGATGGCAGCTGACTCAGTAGTCGCTGCGGTCAGAAACAGTGCGAAAAAGACGAGAGGCAAGGGAAGGGAGAGCAAAAGAAAGGAGAACCAGGGGACCAATTTGAGGAGACGAGCTAAATTCTCATCTTTAGCAGTAAGCTTTCCTTGCGGAACTTGAATCATAGCAATACTGGAATTCCAGGATGACAACCTGTAATTGCCGGTTGACACGATGTTATTGCCTCACGTACAGCGGCCAGGCAAATCCTAGCCTGTATCGCTCGGCCGCGCCAGTCAGCAGAGAAATGGGTAGTTTGAAAATGGCACGGGGCGTCTAGCCCGCGAGATCACGCGCAAGATGCGCGCGCCAAATCCAACTGACCCACTACCGAGAATTGGCCTAGAAGCGCTTTCGCATGGATGTCTGTATAATGCCCAAAACGCTTCAAGGGCTACTAGGAGTATGCAGATGAAAAGAGTTTCTCTACTCGTCGCTGTCGTCCTGGGATTGATGGCCGCACTGGGCTGGACGTGTATTGGGCAAACCTCGGTTCAATCTTCAGCGGTATCGACGGCAAACAGATCACGTGTTGGCGCGCGACCGGTGACGATTCCTATTGGTATTAGAGTCAAAGGCGCCAAGCCGGAGCCGGAGCCGGAGCTACAAATGATTGACCTGACGGTAACCGAGGACGGTGAGCCTCAGACAATTCTATCGATTCGCGCGATCGGCACCAGTTCGCCGTTGACTCTGGCGGTCCTGATTCAGGATGACCTGGTTTCATCAATTGGCAATGAAATCAAGCCACTAGCCGAGTTCATCAGGCGTTTACCTCGAGGCTCGCGTGTGATGGTAGGGTATTTAAGAAGTGGCTCGCTTCAGGTGCGGCAGAAGTTCACGACGGATTTGGAGAAGGCCGCGAAAGCGCTAAGGCCACCATTAGGGTTCGCGAGTGCGGCGCCTTACAACCCCTATGTTGAGGTTATCGAAGCGATCAAGCGATTCGATTTCCAACCTTCTGGTAGGAGGGCCATATTGCTCGTGTCAGATGGGCTGGATATTTCGCGTGGTGCGGATGTGAGTTCTGCAAGCCAGAGTGTGGATCTGCAACGAGCAATAACAGAGGCACAGCGGCGCAGCATAGCGGTTTATGCTTTCTATGCTCCTACGGTTGGTACGCAGAATCCTTTATTAACTACGATCGCACAGAGCTCACTGCAGAGACTGGCCGACGAAACGGGAGGAAGAGCCTTCTTTCAGGGCACCGGCGCTCCCGTTAGTTTTGATCCTTTTCTTCGAGAGCTAAGTGCGTCGTTGGACAAACAGATAGCCCTAACCTACCTGTCGACGCACCCCCAAAAGGGATATCACCGCATTCAGGTCCGATCATCTTCACCGGGCGTGGATATAGAACATCCCGCGGGTTACACACGTTAAGGTCGAGCCTTAACGGCGGGGCCGTTAGAGCAACCAGCAGTTACTGGACAGTGGCGGCGAGCAGGGAACCGCGCCGATCACTGGCGATGGCCCAACCGTCCCCGAGGCTTCCAATCAATCCATGAAAATGTATATCACTCCCGGAGAGAACGAGGAGAACGTCGCCGGCGTGGTAGCGCGGATCATTTAGTTTGAAGCGAACGACTGTAGCCTGACCGTTTTCTTGCTCCAGCGTCTCAAAGGAGAAAGTGTCAGCATCGACTACGTAAGTTTGCGAATTGTTAGCAACTCTCTGCTCATCTGGCATTACTAGAATCTCTCCCTTTGGAAACTAATGTTGGCTGCTCGGCTATCATAGCAATAAAACGGATATGGCGGAGAGACGCGCATTGCTCACCGAGTCGTCACAGCGACATCAAACGAATTACCCACCGCACCCGTCTGCACAATTTCGCCGGACGCAGAACCCCCTAGCGCCGGATCAACTGAGATTCGATTACGTCTAAATACGTTATGTCCGCCGCCGATAATCTGAATTGCGGGCAACCCTCCACCCCCACAGCTAACCAACACGTTGTCCTGGAATGTTGTTCTTTCTGCACCATACAATTGAAAGCCTCCTTGCATCGATCGCTGGATATAGTTATTGACAACCATTCCACCCGGAAACGATCTCGTGAAGAAGATCCCCGATGTTAGTCCGGCCTTTTCGTTGTTTGCCAAAACTCGATTGTTGGCTATTAACAGCCCTGAAGACCTGTTAGTGCTCTGGGTATTCTGGGCCATGATCGCACTACCAACTGAATTGAACGCCGGGTCGCGGTAATCAAACAGGTTGTTGAAAACTTTGATGTTCTCACACCAGTCGTCCGGGGCATTCGTTTCGATGTCTACTCCCGATACCCCGCCGGGACCACCGACACGTCCGGGTGCAAGAATGGTGTTGCCGGTTACGATAGCGCCGCTGACATTTACCAACGCGATTCCTGCCGCAGCTGCGCCTTTAATCGTATTTCCAACGGCCAGCGCATTCAGAGCGTGGTTTCCCTCGCCCGCACTTCCACCAAACTGGATTCCGATTGACGTAACATTTAGCAGCGTGTTATCGATGGCCGCGCAGTTGGCACAGTTGCCGAAGGAGATGGATTGCCGTACCCCGCCATCAAATTGAGTCTGTCGTCCGACTATTCGACAACCCTTGACCGTGATGTTTCTGCTTGCCGCTTCATTGCGCTGGGTCGCGGCATAGTTCTGGAACACCGTAATTGCCGGCTGGCCACCACTCTGAAATGTAGGTTCCAGGATTGTCGCTTCATTGCACGCGACATGTATATTGTCCTTAAGCAATATGCAGCCTTGCCAGACTGTGGGGGTGTCGCATGAATAGGTGCCGCCTCTGAACTCCAGGTCGTGGCTGACCACTATCTGCGAGCGAATGCGACCTCCACCTTGAACCACAATTTTCCCTGGACGAGCTCCCAAACGCGCTTCAGCTTCATTCACCCGCGCGCCGAGATCCTCGTTTGGCGAGGCTGAAATGGTGGTTGTTTGACCAGATTGCTTGTGTAGGTAGGGAGCGAGGTTCACCACCGGAGTCGGATACGGCGTAGGTGCAGAAGGCGTTCGCTGGCTGTGTGTTGTTCCAGCTGACCGAAGAAGAGTCTCAGGCTCGCGCTCACTGCGAGCGTAAAGGAGCATGAAGATCATCAAGGTAATTAGTAGAGATTTAATCATTTTTGTTGCGCCCTTCTCATTATATGCCCACCGTCGATCGTCGCCTGCACTTTAATCGTCTCCTGAGGCTTGTTTGCCCGGAGCCTGCACCGCGATACGGGGATACAATTTTGGGAGAGGTCTAATATAAAAGAAGCCGGCCACTGGAAAATGGTTGGCTTCTTTTCTTTGGTGGCTTTTTGGGGCGGCTAGAGGGACTCGAACCCTCGACCTCTTGATCCACAGTCAAGCGTTCTAACCGACTGAACTATAGCCGCCACAAGCTGGCGTGTTGAAAAAGCATTTTTGCCCCCGGCAGGACTCGAACCTGCGGCCCTCTGCTTAGCTTCCAGCATCAGGCTTTCCCTGACCGCCCGCTTAGAAACGGGGTTGCTGGCTGGACTATATCTTGGACATCTCAGTCCCGACCCGTATAGTCTCTGAGGAATCCGTCCGCCTAGCTTCCGTCGTGCGGGGGTTTCCTGCGGATTACCCAATCCTCATGGATTTTTACTCGCTAACAATTGCTCGAGTACCAGAGGCTCTCAGGGCGTTCCCGCATATGGGATCGTCCACTTAATGAGTTCCTGTCAAATAGCCTTTCCCCATTAAGGCTCCAACAAGGCAGATGCTCTATCCGCTGAGCTACAGGGGCACAAATTGCCGATGGGCGGCGATGTTAGCATGTTGGAGGTCATTTGGGTCAACCGGGCCACAAATGGACTATCTCTCAAAAACTGAAAGAGACCGGCCTTAGGAAAAAAGGACGGTCTCTCGCAGCGATTGTCTAACTCGGTGCTCGGTGTTAAGAACTAAGCCGCACGCGGGTGTTCTGTTGTTTCCGCAAAAACCCGTCGGCCGTTCAATGCGTCGTCGATGATCTCCCGAACCGCAGAGGTGTCGGGATTAACGTCCATTCGATCGCAGGCACGCAGATGCCTGAGAATCCCTTCAGACGCGATTTCCAGCGCTACCCCGGTTAATTTTGAATATCGCCGCGCCTGAATATGATCGATCTTAAGAATCCGCTCATCCAGCGGCAAATGTCTATCAAAGGTCACGATTGCTTCCGCTCCTCAAAAACCCCGATTAAGCTCGGGTTATTAGTAACTACATTCTAGATGCGGCCGTGAGCATGAGGGATGCAAAACCCTTGTGATTCAAAGATTTTGGACCCGGACTACTCATCGGTTGCGCACAGCTAAATCAAATTGTCCTCAGCAAAACGGAGGATTATATAGGAGACGCGCAAAAAAAGCTATAATTTCTTCCGCCCGGCGTCAGAGAGGTGATCGAACGGCGCGTAACTCTTTTTATTTGCTCTGTTTGACTCGGGTTGCCGGCTTTAGGAAGAGGGTTCGGATCGCCCTTGGGTGCTTAGATTGGAGCGTTATCCAAACAGTGTCGGTCGGGCAAAAATGTAAGCGCCGCTCCAAGTCCATCGAAGCATGAACCGGGATGCGGCGCTTTCCGTACTTTAACGACAGTTCTAGGGATTGGCTCGTTTATTTTTTCGGCAAAACCGTGTCTTTCATGGCCTTTCCAACACGAAACTTTAGCGTTGTTTTCGCTGGGATCTGGATTGTCTCCCCGGTCGCGGGATTTCGACCTTCGCGCGCTTTCCTCTCAGACTTTACGAGCTTACCAAAACCCGGAAGCACGAACTCACCATTCGACTTAACTTCTCGTGCTGCAAGGGTTGAGAGCTCCTCAAAGAATTCCTTAATCTGTGCGCGCTTCATTCCGGACTTCTCTGCAAAATAATTGACTACCTCCGACTGAGTCATGCGCTTCTTGCCTGTCGCGGCTTTTGCCATGGTCTAGTGGACACCTCCCACAAAACAATAGAATTGAAAAGCTATGCGAACAGTCATATATCACACTCACGGAGCAAAGTCTCGAAAAAATCGCGATTTTCTGGGGAATTAGTCAAAAAACTTTCGTTTCGACTAACCATTCTCCAGGGAAGAGCAGCGCCGCAAGAATTCGAGTTTTCTGACCTCGTCGTTTGTCCTTGGTGCTTTGTACTTTGTCTCCATGGAAAACAGACCCATCGTTCAAAGTACAAAGCCCGAAGATCCAAGGCCTCGCTTTCCGGTGCTTATTTACCGGCCGCGCTAGTCTTCACGCCCGCTGGTTCGGCAGAAGGTTGCCCGTAGACGCAAGCAGGTTTCCAAGGTCGCAATCTCGTTCCACCGCTGATCGCCCCTTGCATACCAGGGTTGAAAAACACGTACGGATGACCTGGCTCGACAGCGCTTACCTGATTTAGCCGTTGCCGCAACTCGGGAGGAATCTCGAAATCGCCAAAGCGCAAATTGTCTTCGAACTGTGCCGGCCTCGAAGCGCCGATTATCGTGGAAGTTATGCCAGGTTGAGTTGCCACCCAGTTAAGAGCGATTTGTGCCGGCGACCGACCGATCTGCCTGGCAACCTCAAGGAGGACCTCGAGAATTTGCCAATTACGTTCGGTGAATCTTTGGAAACCAGGGTTCGGGATGCCTTTGGTAATCTCCAGGCGGCCCTCGCCCTTGCCACTGTTTCCCTCGCGGCTATATTTTCCCGTGAGGAATCCACCCGCTACGGGACTCCATGGGCAGATTGCCAGTCCAAGTTCCTGCGCCGCCGGGACGTGCTCGGGCTCAATATCCCGTTCTACTAGCGAGTATTCAAGTTGCAACGCGACCAAACGTTCCCTTCCCTCCTTTTCGGCAAGCGTTTGCGCACGTGCCACGTACCAGGCTGGCGTGTCAGAGAAACCGTAGTGGCGAATCTTACCTGCGCGCACCAGGTCATTGAGGGTTGAGACCACTTCCTCGACTGGAGTGACTGTGTCCCAGGCATGCAGCCAGTAAAGGTCAATGTAGTCAGTTTGCAGGCGACGCAACGAATTTTCCAGCGCGCGGTAAATGTTCTTGCGACCATTGCCACCCGCGTTCGGATTGCCCGGCTCGGCGTTGAAAGTGAACTTAGTCGCCAGGACAACTCGGTCTCGCAGGCCGCGCTCATTGATAAATTTTCCCAGCAGCTGTTCGCTGTGGCCATCCGTGTAACCGTCGGCCGTGTCCAGGAAGTTTCCCCCGCTGTCAACGTAGCGATCGAAGATCACTTATCACCCCATCACTGTTGCCACCCGCCTCCCAGAGCTTTGTAGAGTTGGACCAGCGACAATAGCTCGTTACGTTTCGTTTGAGTCAAGTTCAACTCGGCATTAAATAGATCGCGGTCAGCATCCAGCGCATTGAGCAACGTATCGACACCACCCTGATATCTCAGATAGGCCAGCCGTGAGCGATCCTGCAGCGTAGTCAACAGCAATTCCTGCTGTGTGCGAATCTCTTTCACTTTTCGATATTCAACGAGAGCATCTGAAACCTCACGGAAGGCGGTTTGAATTGTTTGCTGGTACTGCACCGCTGCGAACCCCTGTTGCGCCTTGGCAAACTTCACATTGGATTTGAGTCTACCTGCGGTAAAGATTGGCTGAGTGATCTGCGGGACAAAGCTCCAGGCCCTGCTTGGGCCAGTAAAAAGGTTAGAGAGCTGATTGCTTTGAAAACCCAGGAACCCTGTCAAACTAATTGTCGGGAAGTAGGCGGCCCTGGCCGCGGAGACAAGAGCGCGTTGAGCAACCAGATTCTCTTCGGCAGCGCGAATGTCTGGTCTGCGTTCCAGCAGCGAAGAAGGCAACCCCGTAGGTACCGCCGGTAGTTCCTGTTGCTCCGTCAAAGATTTGCCACGTGGAATCGGTCCCGGATTGTTGCCCAGCAGTAGACTGATCTGGTTTTCCGTTTGTTCGGTTAGGCGCTGGATGTCGGGAATAGTTTCGGACGCCTGGTAGACCAACTCCTCTGCCTGGCGCACATCCAACATCGTCGCAACACCTCCTTGCTGGCGTATACGGATGAGCCGGAGGGAGTTTTCTCGAGTAGCCAGCGTACGTCTCGCAATATCGAGCTCGCTATCAAGCTCGAGCAGACTGAAATAGCCGGTGGCTACATCACTTACAACTGTGGTTGTTACGGCTTTGCGATCCTCCTCGGAAGCCCGCAATTGCGCTCGCGCCGCTTCGGTCTCGCGGCGCCGGCGTCCCCAAATGTCCAACTCAAAATTGAGGAGATTCAACAGCACACTCCCGACGCTACGTCTTCTACCTACCTGACCGGGGATGACGAACTGACCATTTTGTGACGTGCTGGTGGTAGCGAGATCAGCACTAGCCTCAATTTGTGGGAACTGGTTCGACCGCGCAAGTCCCAGGTTCGCGCGTTCGGCGTTTATGCGGGCGACCGCCGCGCGGAGATCATAGTTCTGGACGATCGCCGTTTTGAGGAGTTTCTGTAGCTCTTCGTCTTTGAAAACTTCGAACCATTTGAGGTCGCCGATGGAATTCTGATCAGTGGCTGCAGCGGGGTCAGTTCCACGAAATGTATCAGGGGTTTTGACCGCAGGTGGCTGATATTTCTTTTGACCGGCGACGCTACCTGCCAAGAGACTTATGGTCACGATTGCCGTGATGACGCCTTTCACTTCAACTAGCCTGCGAAGCAGGTGGAAGCATAAAGCCTGGGGCGTAAGCCCCAGGATCAGCACCGTAGATCGCCAGCCCGTGAAACGGGCGGCAGTTGCCTCGTGACAATTCAATACGCGATCACATTTCCACTTTCGCCCGCGTACGCGGGCTCCGTCCGAGATGGCGTCCGACCTGGGGCTCACGCCCCAGGCTCTATGCTTCCGCCTGCTTCGCAGGCTCGTTGAAACTGCCAACTGAAATTGATCGAATGACCCCGCCTTCATCACCTTTCAATCTCCGGCTGCCGGCTCAGGTGTCGGCGAACTGATCTCGGTTCCACCTTTCCTGTTGAACCTCATCGAGATCTTTTCCACTACATAGAAACTGACCGGGATGAGGAAGCTGGCGATAATCGTGTCGGCAAGCATCCCGACGATCACGACGGTACCTAGTATCCTCCTGCCAGCCGCGCCCGATCCGGTCGCGAACCACAACGGCACGCAGCCCAGGATGAACGCAAACGAGGTCATCATGAGGGGACGCCGCCGCAGACGTGTTCCTTCGAGCGCCGCATCTACCAGGCTGCGACCCTTCTCGAGTTCGATCTTGGCAAACTCAACGATTAGGATCGCGTTCTTAGCAGCGAGCCCTATCAGCACGATCAACCCGATCTGGGCGTACACGTCCAAGTCATAGCCCCGCAGGAAGAGGCCCAGGAAAGCTCCGAAGATGGCGATCGGAACGGTCAGCAGAACCGATAACGGCAGTGACCAGCTTTCATAGAGCGCCGCCAGGATCAGAAAGACAAATACGAGCGACAAGACGAAGTATCTCGTCGAGCCTGAAGCTTGCTTCTCCTGGTAAGAAAGGTCGGCCCAGTCGTAACCCATCTCTCGCGGGAGCACTTCCCGCGCTACTTCTTCGAGCGCAGCCATGGCCTGGCCCGAACTGTACCCGGGCGCCGCAGCCCCGAGAACCTGCGCAGCGCGGTAGAGGTTGAAACGATTGGTGTACTCCGGACCACTCACGCTGCGCGTGGTCACCAGCGCGGAGAGCGGAACCATCTCGCCGCGATTGTTCCTCACGTAGTAACCTCCGATGTCCTTTTCACTGCGCCGCTCCTCACCTTCCGCCTGGAGGAAGACTCGCCATTGACGACCGAAGCGATTGAATTGATTTAGGTAGAGTCCGCCCAGATAGGCTTGCAGCGTTTGGTACACGTCCGCGACGGCCACTCCCTGCTTCAGTGCTTTGTCGCGATCTACATCAGCGTAGATTTGGGGCACGGAAGCGGAAAACTGTGAGGTGACTCCAGCAATCTCTGGACGCTTGCGTGCGGCTTCAAGGAACCTCCGCGTATTCTGCTCGAGGAATTCGACTGACCCACCGCTGCGATCCTGCAGCCAGAACGAGAAACCGCCTGCACTGCCCAATCCAGGAATTGAGGGTGGCATAAAAGCAAAGGCTATTGCTTCCGGCACCTGGGTCGCCAGCGCTCCGTTTATCCTGCCTAAAATTGCTTGTGCTTGAAGTTCGCTCGAGGTGCGCTCGTTCCAGGGCTCGAAACTCATGAAGAAGAAACCCTGGTAGCTGGCTGAAATGCGATTAAGCAGACTGAAGCCGCCGATCGAGGTGTGATACTTGACGCCCTCGGTCTGACTCAGGATTGCCTCAACCTTTCTCAGCACCTCATCTGTCCTTTCCAGCGAAGCTGCTTCCGGAAGCTGGACGTTGAGCATTGCGTAACCGTAATCCTCTTCGGGAAGGAAACTTGTTGGCATGGTGCGGCCAAAAAGGCCATCGGCCGCTGTGAATCCGACAATGATTAGGACGCCAACTGCCGCCTTGCGGATCAGGGCGTGGCTCCAGTTGACGTACTCATCCATTGCTTTCGTAAACACCCGGTTGAATCCGCCGAAGAACCGGCCGAGAATTCCCTTCGATTCCTTGCGTGGTCTCAGCAGGAGTGCGGCAAGTGCTGGCGAGAGGGTCAGCGCGTTGAAGGCCGAAATGAGCACTGAGATCGCAATCGTCACGGCAAACTGATTGTTCAGTCGTCCCTGAATACCTCCCATGAAGGCCACGGGAAGGAAGACCGAAGACAGAATCAACGCGATGGCGATTACCGGCCCGGAGACTTCCTTCATCGCCTGGATTGTTGCCTCGCGCGGCGACATTCCCTCCTCGATGTGACGCTCAACCGCCTCCACCACGACGATTGCGTCGTCCACGACGAGGCCAATCGCCAGCACAAATGCGAACAGCGACAGCGTGTTGATCGAGAAACCCAACAAGGGAAAGACTGCGAAGGTGCCAATGAGCGACACGGGAACGGCGATCATCGGGATGAGCGTCGCACGCCAGTTTTGCAGAAAGAGGAAGACGACAAGGGTGACGAGCACCATGGCTTCGATCAGTGTGGTGACGATCTCTTTGATCCCCTCGCTAACCGGTAGCGTGGTGTCGAAGACGACCGCATATTCGAGGTCGGCCGGAAATCGTGCCTTCAGCTCTTCCATGGTGCGCTTGAGCCCGTCGGCCGCATCCAGGGCGTTTGAGCCCGGCGCTTGAAAGACCGCGACGATGGCGCTGGGCTGACCGTTCATCCGGTTACGCTGTTGATAGTTGAGCGCGCCGAGTTCGATGCGCGCGACATCTTTCAACCTCACCACCGAGCCGTCGGTGTTGGCGCGCACCACGATCTGGCCAAACTCCTCTGGTGTCTGAAGCCGCCCCTGCGCGCGGACGGTGTAGGTTTTTTCCAATCCGTCTGGCGCAGGCTCAGCGCCCACCCGGCCCGATGGGTTGACGTTGCTCTGTTCCTTAACCGCGTTAACCAGGTCTGGAACGGCGAGACCGAGTTTCGAGAGAGCATCCGGCTTGACCCAAATGCGCATCGCGTAATCGCTTGAACCGAATACCCTGACTTCACCCACGCCCGGCACGCGATAGAGGACGTCATTGATGTTGATGGTTGCGTAGTTCGCCAGGAAGAGGGAATCGTAAGTCCGGTTGGGCGAATAGAGCGCAAAGACAAGCATCGGCAACCCGGTGGACTTTCGAGTTGTTATCCCAAATTGGCTGACATCTGTCGGCAGGTTGGGTTCCGCTTGCGCGACTCGGTTCTGCACGTTTACCTGATCGATGTTGAGGTCAGTCTCAACGTTAAACGTGACCATCAATTGCTCGCTGCCGTCGTTAGCGTTGATAGACTGCATGTAGAGCATGTTGTCAACACCGTTCATTTGCTGCTCAAGCGGCGTTGAGACTGACTGCTCAATAGTGATTGCGTCCGCTCCCGTGTAGTTTGTTGAGACGATGATCTGCGGCGGCAAAATCTCAGGGAACTGTGCGAGCGGCAGACCCAGCATCGCTATGAGACCACCAATGACGGTGATGATAGCGATCACCATTGCTACGATCGGGCGCCTGATGAAGAAGTTGGAGATCATGATTTACGAATGTCCAGAGCTATATGAACATCTGGGCCTACAGTCGAGCGCTTGTGGAGTGCTGTGGCAAGCGCGGCGCGACACCGCTTTGGATGAAGATCATCTCAGCAAGATCCAAAGCGCCGTCGTCGCCTTGCTCTGCCGGCGCACTCCATACGATCGACATTCGTTCAATACCTCTCGTCGATTGTCTTACTGTTGTGTTACAGGCACAGTTCCCGCAAACGGTTTCGGCTCAACAGTCATGCCCGGTCTGACTTTCTG
The DNA here is from genome assembly GCA_050748205.1 of Pyrinomonadaceae bacterium. Taxonomy (GTDB): domain Bacteria; phylum Acidobacteriota; class Blastocatellia; order Pyrinomonadales; family Pyrinomonadaceae; genus PSRF01. The sequence goes on from JBOGOU010000385.1 coordinate 12,852, forward strand.
TGTGCCTTCCGCGACCACTACTTCCCCGGCCTTCAGGCCTTCCTCGACAACCCACATTGAACCGCTCCGTTCACTCACCTTGACGGTGCGGATGCCAACCTTCTTGTCAGTGCCGACGGTGGCGACTTGATAAGAGCCTTGCAGCTCCGAGACAGCACGTTGGGGAACTAACAACGCGCCTTCTTTCGTGCTCGTGACCGCTCGCACTCGCCCATACTGCCCGGGCCGAAGAATATTTCCCGGATTCAAAAAGATTCCGGCCAGGCGAATCGCGCCAGTTGACGGGTCTACTTGTCGGTCCGCGAATAAGAAGCTTCCTTTCTGTGGATAGGTGCTTCCGTCTGCAAGGATCAACTCCAGTTCGAGTGGTGCTACGCTTGAATCCTGCTGAGCGTCAATCAGGTTGCGTTTCGTAAAGCGGAGGTACTCCTGTTCGCTGAGCGTGAAATAAACCTTGATCGGATCCAGGGTTGAAACGGTTGTTAGCGGACTCGAGGCGCTGATCAAGTCACCGACTTGGGCCTGGGCAATACCCGCAATGCCATCGATGGGCGAAATGATACGGGTGAAACTCAGATTGAGTGCTGCCGTCTTAACAGCCGCTTTTGCGTTTTCAACCTGGCCTTTAGCAGTCGCGATGGCCGCTTTGGCTGTTCCGATCTGCGCGTTGGCGACCCGAAGCTGTGCACGTGCCGCGTCGACGCCAGCTTGACCTGCTTCCACTTGAGCTTTGGCAACAACGTTAGTCTGGACCGCGTTGTCATAGTCCTGCTGAGTGACGGCCTTCTGCTCCGCCAGGGGAGCGTACTTGTTCACGTCAAGTTGCGTTTTAACCTGATTAGCCTTCGACTGAGCAACTTGGGCCTGTGCTTGCGACAGTTGACTGTTGGCCTGTGCTACTTGTGCTTCAGCCTGCGTGACCTGCGAGATGGCTTGCTCGAGTTGTCCCTGAAATTGCGCGACCTGGCCGTTGGCTTGCTCCAGCGCAGCTTGAAAGGGCCTTGGATCGATCTCAAACAGTAACTCACCCTTCTTTACAAGAGACCCTTCCTTGTAATTCTGTCTAAGCAAATAACCTGTGACCTGCCCCTTGATATCTGCGTTTACCATTCCGTCGGTTGTTCCGATCCATTCACTGTAAATAGGTACGTCCTTCTGCTCGACCTGGACCACCTCGACCGCCAGAGGTGGCGGCGCCGCTTGCGCGGGACTGTTCGATCTACCGGCGAAAAGCGCGCCGCCAAGAATCACAAAAGTCCCGACAACGATCAGTGACGCCAGCAGCTTGTGCTTTATCAAAATGTTTTGTAATCCCGTTTGCATAGAAACCTCATCCGATCATTGGGAGCGCAGGCGTCGCGTCTATTAGCTCACGCGAGCGGGTGGACTGGCGCCATGAGCCCACTTCTCAGTTCCAAGTCCACCCGCCCTTCGAACACAGGCCGCGCCCCCTGGATGTCAGCCTGTGCCCTCCTTGAAAGCCTTCCTGACCTTTCAACCTTACGACGCATGAAATGCCCGAGGTCGACACTCCGGCAATTTTTCGTTCGTTCATAAAACTGCGATTCGGCCATCGTCATTTCGTTCACCTTCTCTAGCAACGGCCCTGCCACAGTTTTGGACTAGGCCCAGTCTCCGGGATTTGCCGTAAATACGATGAATTGATTTCTAGTTTGGTGAGAAATCGTGACCAGATGCCGTCAGGTGACGAGGCGCGGTCACCAATGGAACTGGTTCCGGTTTGAATGTAAGGGTGTATCTGCGTCGATGAAGGTTGACTCAGGCTCTTCACTAGGACCGCGTCTATGAAGCAGGCGGACAAGTCAAGCTAAAAATAAACAAGCTCCGCCGACGCGCTGTTGGTAGTCAGCGCGGCTGGTGCGAAACAGGTTTTTGGTCTGAGTTAGCATTTGAATTGGTAGAGCTAATTACCCTTTGTTGACCTGCGTGTTTGTGCTGCAGCTTCCCTCACTTAACGAGTAGCGATGACGCGTTCAATCATCTTTTCGGGCACTTAGGCCACATGAGGATCGATTGGCACTTTCTTCGGCAGAAGAAAGGCTGGTCTCCCAATCAGGCGACAAGCATGGTAGCTTACGCGGTCCCTCGGGAAGACCGAGCTGCGACGCCACGGCGGTGAAACTCGGCGTAATCAATCTCATCTCGCAGCATGATGAAAGCACGTACTAAGAGGCGGCGGCCGAATGGCTACTTTGGCGGTGGCGTGCCCCCGGCGTAGCAGCAGCCGCTTGTAAACACGAGCCAGTTCCAGATCCTTGCGAATGGCTACCTGGCCCGCTTCCACCAGGTAGAACCGTAACAACCGTGATCCTTGTTTGCTGATCGCGCCCAGGCGCCGCCGCTCCGCCGAAGAGTCTTCCACCGGGTCGAAGCCGACGTAGCCGGTCACATGGCGCGGATTGGCAAAACGCTCCGGACACTCGAGCGTGTGTGCCAAACAAAGTCCCGTCAACGGGCCAATGCCGTGCTGCGTGCGCAAACGTTGGACGCGTACATCCTGCTCCGCCTTTGCTTCCAGCCAAGCCTGCACTTTAACTATCTTGCAGTTCAGCTCCAGCAGCAGTTGGCACAACTCATCTCGTTGTTGGGCCAGCGGCGGCGGCAACGCTATCTGCCGCATCCGCGCTTGCCCGCGCTGGCTCTGCAACTGCCGGCGCAAGGTCACCCCGCGGCTGGAGGCCATGAACAGCAGCCCATTGACGACCATGGTGCGCATCTTTACCAACTTCTGCCGGTAACGCAGTTGTTGTAGCACCGCCCGGCTCGCCGCTGAGTAGCGATGGAGGCGGGGAAAGTCACCGGCCACCAGCAAGTCCAGAATCAAAGCCGCGTCCCGCCGATCGTTCTTCTGCCGGCGCCACGCAAACCGCCGGATCTCGGCCGCGTGTCCCAGCCAAATCTCACAACCTAGCTCCTCCAGCAGTTCTTCGAACCAGGCGGCATAACCACTGCTCTCAAACCCCATTACCACTCGCTGCCCCGCGAACTGCCCATAGAAAGCGCGTACCTCAGCGGGCTTTTCATGATCCAGTACCAGACCATGAATCTCTCCATCTTCGGTTGTCAAATAACTGATCGTCTGTGGCGCGCGTGAAAGTCGACCCCGATATATACTGTCATGGGCGTCTCCTTCTGCTAACGCAGACCTTCAACCGTCAGTGTAACAACTAACGGCAGGAGGCGCCTGCTTCATACCATCAGGCGTCTCGCCCGCAATGAGCGCGAAGCGTGGACAGGTCTTTTTGCTAGAGGTGATGGCGCGCCTGACGGCGCTCAGTGCGGGCGAGACGCCCGTGGTCCCAGTGAAGAGCTTGAGTGAAGCCAGTTAGTTAAGGCCAGGCATAACGTTAGTCAAGGCCAGGCATAACGACTTACTGTGGGACGGGAATTGACAGGTTGACGATCTGCCCCTGCCGAAAGACGCTGATTACCAGATTGTCGCCTGGTTTAAGTTTGCCGATACTGGCATAGATCTCATCGTAGCTGCCGCCTCGTTCGACGGGAACCTGGTTCACTCTGAGGATGATGTCTCCGCCGAGAATGAATTCTTCCCCTTCGACATTCGCTCGCAATGTTCCAGCGGTTATTCCCCAGCGCCAGGCAATCGACCCTTCCGCCACTCGCTGAACGAGCACGCCCGCTGGTTGCGGCAGATTAAGAGCCCTTGCAAGATCGCCTTCGACGAGAAGCCCTTCAATACCAGACCAGAACGGTTTCTGCTCTAACAGTGGATTGATCCGAGAAAAGGGGTAATTCTCAGGGAGTGTTAAGTCCCGTCCTTAATGCTCTAGCCATGTAGCGTGGTGATATGCGGCCACGTGACGAACTGTGGTCACGATTGAAGAGCCTTCAGCTCACAGAAAATCAGTCACCTCTGGCAGTCTTACAGGCACCTCTGGCTGTCTTTACAAGTTGGGAAGGGGGCAAAGCGAAGCGCGCCCCCGCTTAAGATGCGAGGCTTTGAGCTCACGAGAAGCATACTCAATTGAATTGTCAGTCTGATGTTGTGACCCACCAAGGCTTGAGCGGGGGCGCGCTTCGCTTTGCCCCCTTCCCAACCTGTGCGACTGCCTAAGGGGTTATTGCGGTTGAGGTCGACTAATGCCGAGTTTGCGCATGCGATGATTGAGGGTGGTGCGATTAAGGCCAAGGCGCGCGGCGGCTCCCGTTGGGCCGCCAATTACCCAACTCGACTCGCCCAAGACTCGAAGAATGTGATCGCGCTCGACGGCCTCGAGTGTGGTTGATCCGTTAGTGTGGTTTGATATTTTGGTCGACTGCTTCAGTTCGGTTAAAGGTAATTCAAGACTGGAGCCGCGGGATAGAATCACACCTCGCTCAACGAGGTTTTGCAACTCCCGGATGTTTCCGGGCCAGTGATAACTGGTCAATGCGGCCATGGTTTCTTTGGGAACGCTCTCGATCGGTTTCCTCATCTGTTGAGCAAACTTGTGAGCAAAGAAATGCACCAGGAGAGGAATATCTTCAGGGCGCTCGCGCAGTGGCGGCACAGTAATCGGAAAAACATTCAGGCGATAATAAAGGTCGTTGCGAAACTTCTTTTCAGCCACCAGCTCGGCCAGGTCGCTGTTAGTAGCTGCTACTACGCGAACAGCCACGCGAAGAGTACGCGAACTGCCTAGCCGTTCGAATTCCTGCTCCTGAAGGACACGCAGCAGTTTTGATTGCAACTCGAGCGGGATATCCTCAACCTCGTCAAGAAAAATTGTGCCTTGGTGAGCAAGTTCGAATCGTCCGATGCGCCGATCAATCGCGCCCGTGAAGGCCCCCTTCTCATGACCGAAGAACTCGCTTTCGAGCAATCCCGTTGGAATCGCCGCGCAATTGACCTTGACGAGAGTGCGTTCACGGCGTTGGCTCAAATTGTGGATTGCGTGGGCGATGAGTTCTTTGCCGGTGCCGGTTTCACCATAGACCAACACAGTTGAGTCAGTACGTGCCACAGTCTCTACATCCTGCAACACACGCTTCAGGGCCGGGCTATTGCCCACAATCTCCTGGAAGTTGTACTCGGTGCGAATCTCCTCCTCGAGGTAGAGCTTTTCTTCCTTCAATTGGTTCTTTAGCGCATCAATCTCCCGAAACGCCAGCGCGTTCTCAACGGCAATTGCGACCTGCTTGCCCACCTGGGTGAGCAACTCCGAATCCTCGGCAGCAAATGCATTCTCAAGCAAACTCGCAACACCCAGAATGCCAAGCGAGCGGTCATGAGAGATAAGTGGAACGGTGCAACCGGATTTCAGGCCGGCCCGCTTCCCGACGGGATCTGCCGAATGGCCCAAGCCACTCATGACGGGCTGACGTGTGGTAAAAGCGAGTCCCCCGGGGGTGCCCTCCAGGTCAATAATCTCATTCTCAATGAAGACATTCTCGTCTGCAGGGAACTCCAAAGCCGTGACCCGCAGTTTTTTGATTGCTGGATCGTAGAGCGCAAGACCGGCTGCGTCGTGCGGCATCACGCGCCTGAGGCAACCGGAGATGGCTGACAGGAGTTCCGGCAAGTTGAGATTTGAGACCAGAGTGTTATTTATCTCCAACAGCAGTTGTGAGCGGTCGCGCTCGCGCGAGAGTTTGTGTTGATGACACTGAGCCTCAACGGCTACCGCTATCTGGGCAGCGACCAGTTTCGCGAATTCCAGATCGAGCCGGTCGTAAGCGCCTGCCTTGTCACTCCAAAAATTGACGACTCCAAGTCGCTGGTGCGCGGTAGTCATGGGAAAGCTGCAAACTGACTTGACCGGATCCTTGATCAGAGTCTTCGCGACTGGAAAACGATCTTCCAATTCGAGGTCGCGAACGACAACCGGTTCCTGGTTCTGCCAAACCCAGCCGGCGATCGAACCCTCCATCGGGACCTCAGTCGGTGCTTGCCACTCCGTTGGTTCGCAGGTTTCCAGAAGGTGCAAACGCAGGACGTCTCGAGTCCTGTCATGCAGCATCACGCCGAGATGGGTAAAATCGACAAGATTCTGCAAGCGACAAGCAAGGTCATGGAACAATCCAACCAAATCGCGATGTGAGGCTATGGCTTTCGACAGCTCCAGGAGCGTAAGATACTTCTTCGTTTGTTCGTCGGTAACAGCGACCTGACCGGTAGTGGTGTTCACGTCTTACTTCTCCCGAATAGAACCGCCGCCTTGTCCACTCTCTGGTGGACCAGATTTTTGAGCTTGGCGAAGAGAATACTTCACCGATTAGGTTCCGGCAACCGCCACGATCCTTCGGCAAATTGATCCGCAAAGCTGACGATATGCTGCCACTTGGCGGACTGCGGTCACTGCTTTTATGGCCGAATAGAGTCAATGGCTCCCCGCCAAATTTATGTTGGGTGCCTTAACCACTCCCTCTTCAACAGTTTAAGAGGCAGCCCGAAGCCCTTCCTAACGGTGGCAGGGCACTTGCACTAAACTGAAATCGTGAGACGCCACCAAACCAGAGCGTTGCTCGCCGATGTGGTGAAGCTATGAGATCTGAGAAGGCCCGACCGAAGCGCGGGTAAGGAATTGAAAGGAAGAGATGCCGACGCGCATTACACAAATCGAGAACGCCAGGGCGGACACGAGGACTTTCAAAGGCGGAGAAGGAGATGATCAGCTTAATAGTTCTGATACTGAGAGCCAGGCGACAGTGCTCAAAGTCGAAGGCACGCTCCACCTGAAAGATGCGGAGTTGCTGGAAAAGATTTGTCGGGACGTTGCTGTTCAAACCGGTCGTCCAGTCATGCTCGATCTCGCGAGCCTGGGCTTCATTGACAGCGACAGCGCCTCAGTGCTCTGCCGCCTGAAGCAAGAGCAGGATGTTAGGTTGGAAGGCTTACATCTCTTCATTGAGAAGGTGATTGAACTGGCCGAAGAGTGTGAAAAAGCTTCGAAATATCTGCCCGGGGAAGGTGACGTAACGCGAACAAGTTAAGAAATATTTCACTTCGTCGCTGACTACCGTTAACGGTCGGCAGGTAGGTTCTTCCTGGCGGCAGGGACCGCAAACCCAGTCAAGGCGGCAATCACAGCATGGGGAGATTCTAAGAATGATACCTTTTCGCTTGGACCACGTGATCGAACGAATGCTTCGGGCAACAAACCCGGCGCGCGGGCGCCGCGAGCGGCGAATGATAAAAGAGCTAACGGGTGTGCGACTGCCCGAAGCGAACGCCCGTGAGGTTTGGTCGTCGATTCTCGAACATAAGTGGTATCTCGGCGAGCGGCTCAACCGTGACGTTGGTCTGCGTACTGCGGCCATAGATTATCTCGAGAACATCGCCCCACCACCAGTCGTTCGGCGAACGCAAAGGCACACGTTGCCGCCTCGGCTACCGATGATGCGGCCATTGATTGCAAAGAACTAAGAGCCGTTAGGTGGGATCGTGATGCTACAGCCTTCTTCGCCACTCTCAGTTCTTACGGCTATGATCACGCTCCTTTCCTTTGCCAACAAGAGTGGCTAGGCGCCAGTGTCGCATTACCGCGGCGAGTACGTTCACAGGGGAGAGGGTCGATGAAAAACAGATCGAACATTGCAAAGCATTACCTGCTCGCCAGTGACTTCGATCAGACTTTGAGCTTCAACGATACTGGCATCGTCCTAAGTGAATTACTCGGCACATCCGGATTTGAAGAGAAGGTAGCTGGTTTGTCACGCATAAACCTGGTCCAGCAAGGCGGTGAGCTGGCTTACCTGCTGCTGCACGACCCAGAGTACCGCTGCGTGCGAAAGGAGCATTTGGTCGAAGTGGGGAAGCGCATCCGTCTGAGGCCGAATATTGGACTACTATCTCGATTTCTTCAGGAGGGTCTCGAAGGGTATCGTTTCTCGTTCTACGTAGTCTCGGCCGCCCCCGAAGAGGTGATCCGGTCCGCATTGGAAGACACCGTCCCACCGGACCATATCTTTGGAACCCGCTTCCGCTACGACGAGTCAACGGGAGAGATCGAATCAATTGTCAGGGTTCCGGCCGGCTACGGAAAAGTCGCGGTGCTTGATGAACTGCAGTTGCTTCTTCAGGTAAGCCCCGACCGTGTCATCTACGTCGGCGACGGAAGCTCCGACGTCCACGTGATGCTGCACGTTAACCGGCGCGACGGTCTTACGATCGCCGTCTCCGAGGCAAAGTACATCACTCCGATCGCTGAACGTACCGTCCTCGGTGACGATGCGCTTAGCGTCCTTGTTCCCGTTCTGGAAGAGATTGCCGGGTGGGACGCCCTCGCCATTCGCTCGTTGTTCGAATCCCAAGGCCTTCTGATCCATGAGTGGGACAAGGCACGGACCGATTGGTTGACTATCGGGGAGATCTTGCGAGGCGCTGGTCTCGAAGCTGGCGCCTCGTCAGAAATAGCCGCGTTAATGGAGACTACTGAGGCTTGACACACGAGTTCGATTCGGAAGGAGATAAATGTAATGGCAAAGAAGATTTTGATGTTGGTCGGAGATTTCGTTGAAGACTACGAAGTGATGGTCCCTTTCCAGGCCTTACAGATAGCGGGCCATGAAGTTGATGCAGTCTGCCCTGATAAGAAGGCAAGGGAAAAAGTAAGAACTGCCGTGCATGACTTCGAGGGAGACCAGACCTATACGGAAAAGCGTGGGCACGATTTCGCGCTAAACGCTACTTTCGCAGAGATTGACCCGAGGAACTACGATGCACTCGTGATCCCCGGCGGACGGGCGCCTGAATACCTCCGCCTCAATGAGCGCCTACTTAACTTGGTCCGACATTTCGCCGAAACCAACAAACCAATCGCCGCGATCTGTCATGGCGCACAGATTCTTACGGCCGCCGATGTTGTCAGGGGTCGAAGAGTGTCTGCTTATCCAGCCGTTGGGCCGGAAGTAACGATCGCGGGCGGTGAGTTCGTGAACGTTGCCTTCGAGGAGGCGATAACGGATGGGAACCTGGTGACAGGCCCGGCATGGACCGCGCACGTCGCATGGCTGCGACAATTCCTGGCACTGCTGGGGACGAGCGTGAGGCAGGGAGAGGCAGCCACTGCCAAAGCGTGATATGTGATTTGATCGCGACAATAAAGTGCGGTCGATTCGCGAAGTGGGGTTCTGGAAAATGTTCGTTGGACATTATGGTGTTAGCTTTGCGGTTAAGAGCGTCGACAAAAGTGTCCCGCTGTGGCTGCTTTTTATCGCAGTGCAGCTTGTTGATGTGCTCTGGGCAGTCTTCATCTTTATGGGCATTGAAAAAGTGAGGATCACCCCGGGAATCACTGCTACTAACCCTCTGGACCTTTATTACATGCCGTATACTCACAGCCTTGTCGCTGCAATCCTCTGGTCGGGTGTGGGTTTCATCGGGTACAGGTTCGTGGGCAAGGGAGCGAATTCCAGCGCGTTGCTCTTAGCGGCGGCAATCTTCTCTCACTGGGTTTTGGATCTCCTGGTCCACCGCCCCGACCTTCCACTTTATGACGACATGCATAAGGTAGGCCTCGGACTCTGGAATTATCCCGGATTAGCGTTTGCGTTAGAGGCCAGTATTCTCTTCGGCAGCATCTTTCTTTACCTGCGGTCGAGCAAACCTGTATCACTAACGGGGAGATTCGGATTGCCGGTTTTCGGCATTGTTCTCCTCGCCTTGCAAGCGACGGTATTCTTCGGCGCGCCTCCCGCATCGCCCGCTCAAGCAGCTTTGACCGCGCTTCTGTCTTATTTTGTATTGGTCGGACTGGCTTACTGGCTTGAAAAAAAGAGACAGTGAGCCTCAACGAAATACGAGGCTTAGAACATACTCGCTCGGGCATGTTTAGCTCGTGCGGCGCCTATAGCCGTCTTTACATCCTTTTCTTCTTCTGGAGGCGGAAGTACCGCCGGCATTCCCAGCGACTCAATCCATAGTTCTCTGGTCCAGCCGGACGTATGATAGAGATGCTCGTCCTCTTCTTCCTCGACTTCTTCGTGAGCTTCCTTGAGCGCTTTTGCTTTTTCGCCTTTTAGCTTTTTCGCGGCTTCTCCGATTAGCTCCCAGTTCAAATGGTCCTTCGTCTCCGCCAATGTGACGCATTCGGCGGCCACCAGTTGCGCGGCGGCCGGTTCGCCGGACTGCAGTGCCATCTCCATTGCTTTCACAAGGGACTCTCCAATGTGTCGCACAACTTTTCTTCCCGCAGTCTCGACGTTTGCGTCCAGACCGAGGCTCTCCATTGCAGTCTCGACGATTTGAACGTGGTTCTGAGTTTGATCAAAATATTCCTGCCATTCTGTTTTTAGGTCTTCGTTTATAGCGCAGCGCAGTGCCGTTCTATACACCTCGACACCGCCAATTTCGGTCTCCAACGCCTGATACAACAGTTCATTCAACTGTTCTACTTTCATAACATCCCTCCTTAGTCCGTTGTGCAGATTCGATACGGCCATGCAAGCCAAACCGCAATGCCGTTGACTTTGTCCGCATTTGATTCGTTAGAACTTATGCAGGCCACGTGAAAGCAATCGGAGGGCCGGAGCGATCCTATGGCCAAGTATGCTCTCTTCACTTCCCAGTAATCTCGAAAGTGCACCGCGGAGAACCTTCACGCACGCACTGTTCTCGGACCTTTGCTCCGATTATCTCGGCCAGAAGAGCTTCTGTGAGCTGACAGACCTCTGCGTGCTCTTTGACCGCTGTGGCGAGCGGACAACTCCCGCTTCTTATGAAGAACTTTTCTTCTCTCTTCTCTAACCTCGCAGCTCCCCCAAGTCTCTCCAGCGCGCCTAGCGCCTTGCCGGCGCGTTTTTCTAATCCAGCTCCGCCTTTGTCCGGATTTAAATTCCCAGCCAGGGAGCGACCCACCTCTCTGAGAATTTCCTCGAGCGCCGCTGGCGTAAGCCGTCCTTTGAGCACGGTGATTAGTTGATTGAGTAGGGCGTCGTAAGCTTTAGGGAAAAGATTCTCCGCCTCCGTCGTCAACTCATACGCGAAATGGGGTTTGCGAGTGCCCCGCTGCACGCCGCTCTGCATGACAAGCCCATCGCGTTCGAGGGAAAGCAGATGTGCCCTCACCGCATTGTCAGTCAGTCCAAGTTCTTCCGCTAACTCGTTGACTGTTCTTGTAGTTCCTCTCAGCAGGGTGACAATGCGACCCCGCGTGCTGTCAAAAAAGCGTTTGTCCAGCTTTGTAGTCATCTTAGGCGCCCAGTATGGCACCTTTAAAAAATAAACACAATAAGTCAAGTTAGACCTTGACTTATTAGGAAATGGGTATATCCTTCGTACCAAAGAACAATCGCTTTAGCGAAATCCCAAATTCTTCAGCGTCAGGAGGACACGGGCTCACAGCCCAACTGCGCGTTGACTCTTGAGTGGTTCTATCAAAAAGGAGCTCGTTATGTCAGAAAGAAACAAGCACGGGATTGACCTTGCGGAAGACGCGATGCGAAAAGGAGCGGATGCTAATTCCCGGGGCATGAAGGTCATGATGTTAATCAAGGTCCTGTTACTGGGGGCGAGTCTAACCGTTGCGCTAGGGTATCTTGCTGACCGGAGCCGTGCCCAACGCTCTAACAATCAGGGTCGTACTGAGAAAGAACAAGGCTTCGATCGGCAGATTAGCGATAACGCCAAACAGATGATGGAGCAAGGGCAGCAAATCTTCCGCTACGACACCTTCGGTGACGAAGCTTATTGGACGGGCAAGCTCAGACTTCATCACGCGATTCAGGGCAGCAAGTTCGGCGGTGTTGGGACGGGCGTCAGCCCCAAGACTGCACTCGGCGTCGGCTTGAAAGTTGATATGGATGCGCTTCCCGCAAGCCTCGTGGAGAAGATCAAGAAAGGCGAAGTCAACCTGGACGATCCCGCGACCACACTGGCGCTTATCAAACTCGACTCAGTACTGGGTGTGAAAGGAACCTTCAACCAGGATGGCAGTCTGAAGGCAGTTGGCCTCAGTTGCGCTGTCTGTCACTCGACCGTTGACGACGCTTTTGCACCCGGCATCGGTCACCGGCTGGACGGATGGGCTAACCGCGATCTAAATGTAGGCGCCATCGTTTCGCTGGCGCCGGATCTGAGTGCGCTCACCAGCCTCTTGCAAGTTGATGAAGCAACCGTCAAGAAGGTGCTTGCGAGTTGGGGACCAGGAAAATTTGACGCGGAATTGAATCTCGATGGTAAAGCGTTTCGCCCGGACGGCAAGCCTGCCGCCGTGCTCATTCCGCCTGCGTTCGGAATGGCTGGAGTCAACCTACACACATGGGGTGGCGGCTGGGGCGGGGTAACTTACTGGAACGCCTATGTCGCTAACCTTGAATTGCAAGGACAGGGGACGTTCTTCGACGCGCGCTTAAACGATCCGAAAAAATATCCGGTTGCCGCGCGTGCCGGCTTCGGAAACAAGCGGAGCGCCACTGATATGGTGACTGCAAAATTGGCCGCGCTTCAATTTTATCAACTCGCGATCCCTCCGCCGAGACCACCGGAAGGCAGTTTTGATCAGGCAGCGGCTGCCCGGGGAGAAATGATTTTCAATGGCAAGGCAAACTGCGTACAATGTCACGTGCCGCCGCTGTTTACTGAACCGGGCTGGAATACTCACAAGCCTGCGGAGATCGGTATAGACGATTTCCACGCGAATCGTGCACCCGATAACTCTTATCGAACATCGCCATTGCGAGGACTCTTCTCGCACATGAAGGGCGGTTTCTATCACGACGGGCGCTTTCCGACTCTGCTCGATGTGATCAACCACTACAACGCTTTCAAGAAGCTGGGTTTGTCTGAGCAAGAGAAGAAAGACCTGGTCGAATACTTGAAGTCGCTGTAGGTTATGCGATGCCAAGTGAGTTTCGCGGTGTACCTTTGATTAACCGTAGGGCCAGGCCGTCCGGAGTATCACAGACGTGCAAAGTTCTTCCTCTTTTCAAAACTGCATCTTGAGCGCTAGTTGTATGGAGCGGGGGCCTCCAAGCTGGTACAGTGGACTTAAGCCTCCATTACTCCCTCCGCTTCCTAAGCTTCTGCCCAACATTGAGGTGGAGTGTCCAAAAAAACCACTGTTGAGGTCGCCGACAGGATCTCCAAAATTCGGATGATTGAACAGATTGAAAAACTCGGCCC